>JBOHQZ010000044.1:0-16322 GCA_050732275.1 bacterium | reverse complement strand
TATCGCCCCGAGATCGTGCAACTGACCAATTCCATGTTTTTGGGAATGGCCAAAGAGATTAAAAAAGCGTTGGGCACTCCCGTGCTTTGCGCGGTGCAAGGCGAGGACATTTTTCTGAACGATCTCATCGAGCCGTACAAATCGCAAGCGCGCCAATTGATGCGCGAGCGCGCCAAGGAGGTGGACGGCTTTATCGCGACGAGCCAATATTACGCCGATTTCATGGCGGATTTTCTGCAAGTTCCCATTGAAAAAATGCACGTCGTGCGGCTCGGCATCAATCTGCAGGGACATGGCGTTCAGCAAAATCTCAACGGCAACACGAAATTCGTCATCGGCTATTTGGCGCGCATCTGTCCGGAAAAGGGCTTGCATTTGCTCGTTGAAGCCTTTCATCAGCTCACGCAGACGCTGAGCAAAAATGCCATTCAACTCAAGGTCGCCGGTTATCTCGGCGAAAGGGATCGCCGTTATTTTGCGAACATCGTCAAGCAGATCGACGTGCTGGGGTTGAGCGATGCTTTCCAGTATCATGGCGAAGTCAATCGCAATGAAAAAATAAATTTTCTCAGCAGCCTGCACGTTCTCTCCGTGCCCACGACTTACAAAGAGTCCAAAGGCCTTTCCATTTTGGAAGCGCTCGCCAACGGCGTGCCGGTGGTTCAACCAAGTCATGGCACATTTCCGGAATTTATTTCATTAACTGAAGGCGGTATTTTGGTAGAACCCAACTCAGCTTCGGCAATTGCAGAGGGAATATTAAAATTGATCGACGACAGGCCTCTGCGCGAGAGGCTCGGCAGCCAGGGCAAAGCGGCGGTGCATCAAAAATTTAGCGATCACGCGATGGCGGAAGCGACGGTGGAAGTTTATCGGCGATATTTGAATGAATGGGTTCGTAGTGACGCTTTCTCCGCCCCGCCGTCAAAAGAAAACAAGGAAACAGAGCGGGGTAGGCTTTCTCACTTTGTCACAGCCGGCTCCTGAAGGAGCTACTACAAACATTACTCTCAAAGGAAATATTTAATGGCAGACACAAATGCTTCACAACCAAACATGACCTGGCTCATCTTCGCGCTCATGACGGTTGTATCGTGGGGGCTTTACGGCGTGCTTCTGCATTCCGGCCAGATGGCGATGGGCGATCCGGTGAATGGACGTTATAAAGCGTTTCTCTTTGTCGGCATTGCTTATTTGATCACCGCCGTGCTTGGCCCAGCCATTATCTTGATCGCGAATGGCGCTTCGTGGAGCATACCGGCAAAAGGCATAACCTGGTCGTTGGTGGCTGGAATCGCCGGTGCGTTAGGTGCTTTCTGCGTTTTGTTAGCATTCGGCGCCAAAGGCACGCCAAGCGTGGTGATGTCCATCGTCTTTGCCGGCGCGCCGATTGTTAATGCCGTCGTCGCGTTGGCTTTGCATCCACCGGCAGGTGGTTGGAGCAGTTTGCGTTGGCAATTTATCGCCGGCATTTTGTTGGCTGCGCTGGGGGGATATCTGGTGACGCTTTATAGACCTGGCTCGTAACGCCGACTGCCGGTCTGCAACGACAGCGATCTGAAAACGCCTTTTTAAATGAAGCTCATATATCATGCTTGCGTCATGAGGAAGAAACTCATTTTGTCGGTTCTTTTTATAGCAATTGCTTTTTGTATTGCCGCGCCTGCGCTAAAAGCTCAACCTCCAAAATCACGCTTAACCCAAACTTTTGATTTGGCCGGCAAACGCTCGCCTGCAACGCAATATTTTTTGATGGAGTCCAAACTCATAAATTATGCTCTAGACGGGAAACGTGTTGGCACGACGACATACCGATTACGCCTCAAATGCACTCCGGCAAAATTAACCACTGAGGCTGGCGACGAATATACTTGTGTGCGTTTCACCGTGAAACCAAGCAACGGCGCGGAAGTTGAAATACCTGCGCTTAAGAATTGGATATATATTTTTCACAAGCCGGAGACGGACGAGAAGGGACAACTTTTTGGAATCGACCACGCCAAATTTGAAAATTTGACGGACGGCGCCGGCAAGTCGCTGTCGTCCGATCAAACTTATCACGTATATAATGCCTTTATCGATTTTCACTCATTCTGCAACGTCTTTGCGGAGCGGGCGGCGAATGGCAGCGGCATTCAAGATTTAACCCGCATCGGCCAAAAAATCGTTCATGCTTCCGCATTCTCCGAGCCGCCGGTGAATTTGGGCAGCAAAATTTTGCCAGGCTCGTCTTTTAAAAACGGGCAAATAACCCTCGAGTTCAAGGGCCTCGGCGTGGTGAATGGCAAAGAGTGTGCGCTGATTGAATACGATTCAGGAGAGAGCTCTTTCAAGATGATCATGAAGCCGGCGCCACTCATGGAAATCCAGGCCGTCGGAAGCTCGCATTATTTGGGAGATATTTACAAAGACCTGTCATCCAATTGGGTTCAAAAAGTTACCATGACCGAGTTTGTCGTTGCGGAAGTGTCGTTGCCGATTCCGCCCAACAAGATAAATTCGGTGATCGAGCGCCAAATCACCATTCGCAATGTCCGAGCAGATGAATTGGGTTTGCCATCCCAATGAGCATATAAAAAGTCCATCGAACGATTTGGAACGGCACCTCCCAACTGCTCTGACTTAATGGTTTCGCCAAACGATTGTTGCATCATTCAATTTTTTGAGCTATATTTTAATAAGAGCTAATTAACCAGAGGCAATGGCAAAAAAACGGCCTTTTGAGCTTGTTTATGATCCCGAGGTTGCTCAGCACATTACCTCAATTGATCGCAAGTACCATTCACTAATTCGTCGCGCCATTCAAGAGCAGTTAAGCTATGAGCCCGAGGTCGAGACGCGCAATCGCAAACCTTTGACTCGACCTACAGTATTTGGTACGGCATGGGAGTTACGTTTTGGGCCCGAAAACCGTCTTCGTGTATTTTATCGAACCGCTGCTAAAGTTCATGAAGTGCGCATCTTGGCGGTTGGGGTCAAATATGGAAATCGCTTATTTATTGCTGGAGAGGAGTTTATCTTATGAAAATCGCATCCGCAGGGAAAGTAAAGACAAATTTTAGCACCTATTTGCAAGACTGTCAAGAAGGGCCGGTAATCGTTACAAAAAATGGTCGCGCGGTGGCAGTTCTTATTGCAGCTACCACTGACGACGACCTGGAACGTCTGGTATTGGCACATACACCAAAATTTCGCCGTCTGCTGGACGCTGCCGAGCAACGCATACAGCAAACCGGTGGCATCAAACACGAGGATTTCTGGAAATCAATCGAGGCATCCAAGTAGTGCCTATCTTAATTGCATTCAAACCGATATGATGGGAGTCGCAACTCCGCGTCAGAAAAAGTTTAGAAAATTTCCCCAGATTATGCTCCACGAATTTCGCACCAAACGCCGCATCGAATTTGCCGACACTGACATGGCGGGCATCGTACACTTTGCCCGTTTTTTTGTTTTCATGGAAACCGCCGAACATGAATTTTTACGCTCTTTGGGAACGAGTGTCGCGGCTAAACTTGATAACTTGCCACATGGTTGGCCGCGTCTTGCTGTATCATGTGAATACTTGAGTCCGGCGAAATTCGAGGAAGTGCTCGACATTCATCTGATAGTTGCCAGAAAAGGCAACAAATCGATGACTTATAAATTTGAATTTCGCCGCGGCGAAACGCTGATCGCGCGCGGCCAGGTCAGCACCGCCTGCTGTGTGTTCTATCCGGATGGCAAGCTCAAGGCGATTCCGATTCCGGATTTTATTGCGGATCAGATTCAAGAAACGCCAAATGGCGAAAAGCCGTAGGGCGAAGGGCGAAGCTTGAAATATGGCCCATGTTTAGCACCTCTTGATTTTAAACGAAATTTTGCCTACTATTCATAAGATATAGCTTCATCGAGAGAGAATATACCAAAAGCATTTGATCTTGACAAATTAGGATTGGCTCATGAGTCAACAAAATCAAGCTTACTCGAAATTGCTCGCAGAACGCATTACAATTGATCCGGAAATCTGCCACGGGAAACCGTGCATACGCGGGCTGCGCTATCCTGTTGAAATGATCTTGGAGCTGCTAAGTGCTGGGATGACAACGGAGGAGATTTTGGCAGATTATGAGGATCTTGAACGCGATGATATACTTGCCGCTTTAGCCTATGCGACAAGGTTGACCCAAATAAAAAGAATGCAAGTCGCTCTGGCATGAATTTTTTAATTGATGCGCAATTGCCACGCCGACTCGCGTATCGACTGCGAGATTTCGGCCATGACGCTGTACACACGCTTGATTTGCTGCTTAAGAACCGAACACCTGATTCAGAGGTTAAAGAGATTTCTTTGCGCGAAAAGCGTATTGTTGTAACAAAAGACGGCGAATTAGTCGATTCATTTTTCCTCCAGGGCAAACCTTACAAGTTGTTATTAGTCTCGACGGGCAATATTAAAAATGCCGATTTAGAAAAATTGTTCTTGCAGAACATCGAGCACATGGCGGAAGCATTTGAGCAACATAGTTTCATAGAGATAGATAGAACCATGGTTACGATTCATGTGTGATTTTTGTTAATGAGGAAACAACCTTGCAAGGTTCACCTCCAATCTCTCTCAAACTCTCGACCGTCCACAAACACTTCGGCAACGATACCCGCCGCGTCGAAGTGCTTCACGACATCTCATTCGAAATGGCCGCCGGTCAGGCGCTTGCCATCACCGGCCCGTCCGGCTCGGGCAAGAGCACGTTGCTGCATTTGATCGGCACTTTGGATCAGCCGTCTGCCGGCAGCATTGAAATCAACGGCCAAGCGCCTTTCTCGCTGCCGGAGCCGGAGTTGGCGAAATTTCGGAATCAGGTCGTCGGCTTCATCTTTCAAGACCATCATCTCCTGCCGCAATATTCGGTTTTGGAGAATGTGCTCATTCCCACCCTGGCATTTAAAAATAAAAACGGCGCTTCGGAAAAACGCGCGCGTGAATTGTTGGAGCGCGTCGGACTCGCGCACCGCCTCGACCATCGTCCCGCTGAGCTTTCCGGCGGCGAACGCCAGCGCGTCGCGATAGCGCGCGCATTGATCAATCGGCCCAGCCTGTTGCTCTGCGATGAGCCGACCGGCAATCTCGACCGCTTGACCGCCAACACCGTTGCCTCACTTCTCTTCGAACTGCATAGCGAAGCCCAAAACATTCTCATCGCCGTGACTCACAGCCTCGAGCTTGCTTCCCGCTTCGGCAAACGCTTTGAGCTGGTAGAGGGAACGTGTATTCTGGTTTAGGCTGACTTAGACAGCCAAAGTTCGAGAAGATTCTGAAAGTTTTATGTTGCCAACGGATGGAAAAGCGACCAACGGATTTCCAAATAAAATCCGTTGGTCGCTTTTTGATCGTTGGGCAATTTTTATAAAAAGATTTTATTATTCATTTCCGTGCGCTGTTCCAATTCCGTGAGCGAGTAATTCTTTTTTGCTTGTGGCTTGTCCGCATTGGGAGTTGGAATAAGCTATATTTGGTCATTTGCTCTGCTTTTCTCAGCACAGCCAGAAACTGAAATGTCAAACTTATTCAAACCCACCTCTTTATTTTATTTTTGGCGCATCAATCTCGCCGTGTTGCTCGGCGCAGCCGTAGCTACAGCAGTGCTCACCGGCGCACTCTTGGTTGGCGATTCGGTGCGGGGCAGTTTACGCGATTTGACGCTGGCGCGTTTGGGCAAAATCGATCACGCTTTGATTTCCGACAAATTTTTTCGGCAACAGCTCGCGCCAGTGTTGGCCAACGATTCGGCGTTTAATCAACACTTCGAAGCGCCGGTGCCGGCGATTCTTTTGAATGGGACGGCCATCCACGCCGCCAGCAAAGCCAGAGCCGCGAAGATCAACATCAATGGTGTCAATCAAGAGTTTGCGCCACTACTCCGTAGCACCGGCGCTTTTTCCACTCTTTTTTCTAAAGCCCCGCAACAAATTTTTCCTTCCGTCATCATCAACGCCGTGCTGCAAAAGGAATTGCAGGCTCAAGTCGGTGACCAAATTTTGCTTTCGTTTCCGAGGCCGAGCGAGGTGCATCGCGAGTCGCTGCTGGGCCGGAAAGAAACTTCCGATCTCGTTGAAACCATCCGGCTCACGCTGACCGCCGTCATTCCCGATCGCGGCGCCGGCAGATACGGCTTGCGTCCCAATCAAAATCTGCCGCGCAACGCTTTCGTGTCGCTCACAAATTTGCAAAAAGCATTTGATGAGAAGGATCGCGTCAACGCGCTGCTGGTTGCAAGCAAAACTGCAACGCCGGCAGATACGTCTTTACAAAACTCGTTGCGGCGCGTGATCACTTTGAACGATTTCGGCTTGACGCTTCGCGAACAGGATCGTTTTCTCTCTTTTGAAAGCCGCGAGCTTATTCTCAATCCGCAGATTGCGGCGGCGGTGGAATCGATTGCTACGGAACTTGGGACGCCAACTCTGCCGGTGCTCACCTATCTGGCAAATACGATGACGGCTAAAGGCAAAACGATTCCGTATTCGACAGTGAGCGCTCTCAACAGCACCGACGACGAAAGTTTCGGCACGCTCGAATTAACCGACGGGACACCGGCGCCCGCGCTTGCGGACGGTGAAATCTTTTTGAATACGTGGGCGGCGACGGATTTGGGAGTGACGAGCGGCGATACGATTGACATGAGTTATTACGCGGTCGGGTCGCGTGGAGAGCTTTTCACGCAAAGCGCGCGTTTTCGTTTAAAGGGAGTTTTGGCGATGACCGGCTTGGCTGCCGACCGCGCTCTGACGCCGGAATTTCCAGGGATTCATGATGCCGACGACATGGGCAGTTGGAATCCGCCGTTTCCAGTTGACCTCAATTTGATTCGGCCCAAAGACGAAGCATATTGGGATGAATTTCGCGCGACGCCCAAAGCTTTTGTTTCTCTGAAAACCGGCCAGAAATTGTGGAGCAGCCGATTCGGCAATTTGACGGCAATTCGTATTGGCGCAACGTCGAATAGTGATTTGCCAGTGACGAAAGAATTTCTTCAGAAAAAATTGTTGGAGCGGCTTGATCCCGAACAAAACGGGTTTGTGTTTCAACCGGTGAAAGCGCAAGGCTTGCGCGCTGCCTCCGGCGCCACCAACTTTAGCATACTCTTCATCCTCTTCAGTTTTTTTCTCATTCTATCCGCTGCCCTGTTGGTCGGATTGCTGTTCCGGCTCAGCGCCGAACAACGCGCCAAAGAGATCGGCCTATTGCTGGCCGCCGGCTATCCGCTACGCAAGGTCCGTCGCAGCTTGATGATTGAAGGCGGCATCATCGCCGGCATCGGCTGTCTCGCCGGATTGGCAGGCGCGATTCTTTATGCCGCGCTGCTGATGGCGGGATTGCGCACGTGGTGGGTTGCTGCCGTCGGGACTTCGTTTTTGTCGCTTCACGTCAACTTCTTGAGATTGATCATTGGATATTTTGCCGCTATTCTCGTGGTTTTATTTTCAATTTGGTGGGCAATTCGACAACTCGGAAAAGTGCCGGCTACCGCTTTGCTCAACGGTGTCACCAACGTGGATGAAACGAAACCACAACGCTTCGCTCGCACGATCGCGATTACAGCAGCAGGATTGGCCGGTCTCTCGCTGCTGATTGCGTTTCTCACCGGCGCAAACTCTTCAGCAGGGCTGTTCTTTGCGACCGGCGCACTTTTGTTGATTGCCGGTTTCTCTTTTCTCTCATCATGGTTTCGTCAACAGAGCCGCAAAGTCCAGCCGAATTTTGGAACGGCGCGCATGTCGGCCAGAAATACGGCGCGCCATCCTGGTCGCAGCTTGCTGTGCGTCGCACTCGTCGGTTGCGCTTGCTTCGTCATCGTTGCCGTCGGCGCCAATCGCCGCGAGTTTGGCCAAGAACAACTCATGAAAAATTCCGGCACCGGCGGTTTCGCATTATTGGCGGAATCGGATATTCCGCTGCACCAGGATTTGAACACGACGGCCGGACGATTCGAGCTGGGCATTTCTGAAACAGACTCTGCCATATTGAATCGCGCCCACATCATTCCGTTGCGCTTGCTGCCTGGTGAAGATGCGAGCTGCCTAAATCTTTATCAGCCTGAAAAGCCGCGCATTCTCGGCGTGCCCAACGAACTGATCAAACGCGGCGGATTTCAATTTCAAGCAAGCTCGGCAGAGAACGGTGAAAATCCCTGGCAGTTGCTGGAGCAGGAAATCGCGCCGGAGGTGATCCCGGCTTTTGGTGACTACAATTCCGTTTTATGGATTTTGCACCTCGGACTCGGCAAAGATTTGGTGATGCCAGACGAACTGGGGAATACCATAAAACTTCGCTTGCTTGGCTTATTGCAAAGCAGTATATTTCAAAGCGAGATTCTCATTTCGGAAGCCAATTTTTTAAAACATTTTCCGAGTCGAAGCGGTTATTCTTATTTCTTGATCGAAACACCGCTCACCAACGCGGAAGCAACGACGCAGACTTTGGAAAGCGCGTTGAGCGACTACGGCTTCGATGTCACTTCAACAACTGAAAAACTGGCCGATTACCAAGCCGTCGAAAACACTTATCTTTCCGTCTTTCAAACGCTCGGCGGCCTCGGCCTGTTGCTTGGGACTTTGGGGTTGGGCATCATTTTGATCCGCAACATCATCGAACGCCGAGGTGAGCTGGCCACGCTGCGCGCGTTCGGTTTCCGCCGCTCAACATTAGCGAAGATGCTGGTTGCCGAAAACAGCTTTCTGATTATTTGTGGTATTCTGATTGGCAGCTTGTCGGCGTTAATAGCGGTGCTGCCGCATCTGTTCGGCGGCCACGCACAAACGCCCTGGCTTTCGTTGATATTCACACTCTCGCTCGTGTTCGTGATCGGTTTGATTGCCAGCCTCGTTGCAGTGTTAACCGCGCTGCGTATCCCGCTGTTGCCGGCGTTGAAGGCGGAATGAGTATGTACAGGGTACGCGAATACTGAAATTGAGTGAATGAATCGTGAGCGTCGATTTTTCGTTGCTTGAGAAAAGTATTTTCGTCTTGACAATAGTTGATTTTGTTGCTATTTTGCTCGTGTAGTAATAAAATGGAGAAAGTGGAATACTATGGAACCCCAAACCTTAACCTACCAACCCATCGACAAGGAGACCCTGGCGGAGAAGGGGGAAACGATATTCCGGAGTATTGAGGAAAAACTAAAACCGGCACACCTCGGAAAAGTGGTGGCCATTGAAGTTGGAAGCGGCGACTTTTTCCTGGGGCGAACGGGATCCGAGGCCGTGGGAGAAGCAAAAAGGAAGCATCCAAACAAAATTTTTTACCTTGCCCGTGTGGGCTCCAGAGCGGCCGTATCTTTTAGAGGGAGAATGACCAGATGACCGAGGGACTCATTGATGAACATGGCCACCCACTAGTTGAGACAGAAGTCGGAGGCAGCCGAACCGCAGTCAAAGCGTCCGCGCTTCTGGATTCAGGTTTTGACGGCGAGCTCTGTCTTCCCATCGAAGTCGCGGTTCCTCTTGGACTCGAGCTCGTGGCTGTGCAAACCGTTGAATATGCTGATGGCAGCACCAAGAAGGAATTTGTGTTCGATGGAAGGATGCACTGGGAAGGAGGGCTTCGTCAAACCCAGGTTTATCTCACCGCTGCTGAACAGGCGCTTATGGGAACCGGACTATTTATTGACCGACTCGTTACTTTGGATTTTCGTTCGGGAGTGGTAAGAATTGAAAAATGATAGAAACTACTCAATTCTTGTTTTGAGCTTCTCCTTCCAGTTAGATATCACCTCAGTGCACCTGTTCTTTTTACTGTTGATTTCTAAAAGCGCGCAAGAGCACAAGCACTGAGGAGTGAGCACTCCGCTTTATTTGCAGCAGTAACTTCTTCCATTCCAATGCAAATCCTTTGATACACGTTCTGTGTCAAAGATGCCCCCACTGATCGGCAGCTACAAAACAGGAAAGGAATCCAAAATGAAAAAACTTTGCGTGAGTTTATCAAAAGCCTCAGCGATGGTGGTTATATTGTGTCTGTTCATCGTTTCTAACAATAGTTTCACCCAAACCAAAGCACAAAAGATCGAGGCCTTGCTCGGCCAGTATCACGAATACGGGCAGTTCAATGGCGCGGCGCTGGTGGCAGAGAACGGCAAAGTTATTTTCAAAAAAGGCTTCGGGATGGCCAACATGGAATGGGATATTCCCAATATGCCGGATACGAAATTCCGCATTGGCTCGATCACCAAGCAATTCACGGCGATGCTGGTGATGCAATTGGTTGAACAAGGCAAGCTGAAATTGGACGGTAAAATCACCGATTACTTGCCGGACTATCCGAAAAGCACGGGCGACAGGGTAACGATCCATCATTTGCTCACGCACACTTCCGGAATTCCCAGCTATACGGGTTTCCCCAATTTCTTTCGCGATCTGAGCCGCAATCCCTATACGCCAGAGGCCTTTGTAAAAACCTTCGCCGATTCGGCTTTGCAGTTTGAGCCTGGCGCAAAATTTCTCTACAACAACTCCGGTTATTTCCTCCTGGGCGCTATCATTGAAAAAGTAATCGGCAAAACTTACGAACAGGCTTTAGCTGAAAACATCCTGGCGCCGTTGAATATGAAAAATACCGGTTACGATCATCACGACACGATTCTAAAAAAGCGCGCGGCGGGATATGAGAAGCGCCTCGGCGATTATACGAACGCCGCTTATTTGGATATGTCGCTTCCGTATGCAGCGGGTTCGATGTATTCAACCGTGGAAGATTTGTATCTATGGGATCAGGCGTTGTACACGAACAAACTGCTTCCCGAAAAATCGAAAGACCTGATGTTCAAATCGCAAATTTCCGCTTTCGGCAGAAACTATGCTTACGGATGGGTGGTTGGCAAGGCGCCGATTGGACAGACCAAGGACAGCGTGATGGTCATCGAACACGGCGGCGGCATCAACGGCTTTAATACGCTGATTTCACGAATGCCACAAAATAAGCATCTGATCGTGTTATTCAGCAATGCCGGCGGCGCGCCATTGAACGCCATGAGCCAAGGCATTAGAGGCATACTTTTCGATAAGCCGTATGACCTGGCCAAGAAGTCGATTGCCGAAACGATTTTTGCCACGATCACGGAGAAGGGCATCGCTCCGGCGCTGGCGCAATATCGCGAATTAAAAGAGAAAACATCGCAGTATGCGCTCAACGAAGGAGAGATGAATATCTTCGGCTACCAATTGCTGCAGATGAAAAAAGTCAAGGAAGCAATCGAGGTTTTTAAATTGAATGTCGAGGCCTTCCCGCAGTCTTCAAATGTCTATGACAGCTTGGGCGAAGCTTATATGACTAACGGCGAGAAAGAACTGGCGATCAAAAACTATGAAAAGTCGATTGAGCTGAATCCCAAGAACACCGGCGGCATCGAGATGCTCAAAAAGCTCAAAGCTAATTAATTCGCTCGTAGTAGCGCCGTTCGTAGTAGCGCCTTCAGGCGCCTAACGGCGCTGCTAAGATCATTTGCAAAAAGGAGGAAGCGAATCATGTACCCATTTCAAAGAACCCGTTCCCTTTTCGCGGGAAGCTTGTTTGCCTTGTTGATTGGCTTGCTGCCAACCACTACGCTCTTTCCACAAAATGGCACACGACTAATTCCGCCCGTCGCCGAAAAGCAACCCAAGGTCGATGTGATTCACGGCGACAAGCGCGCGGATAATTATTTCTGGCTGCGGGAGAAGGCCAATCCGAAAGTGGTCGAGTATCTCAAAGCCGAGAACGCTTACGCGGAGCAAATGCTCGCGGCAACCAAACCGCTGCAGGAGAAGCTTTATCAAGAAATGCTCGGCCGCATCAAACAAACCGATCTCTCCGTGCCTTATCGCGACGGCGAATATTTTTATTACTCTCGCACCGAGCAGGGAAAGCAGTATTCGATTTATTGTCGCAAGAAAGGCTCGCTCGATGCGCCGGAAGAGATTACGCTCGATCTCAACGAGCTGGCGAAGGGCCACAAGTTCATGGGGCTCGGGGCGTACAGCGTGAGCGATGACGGCAATCTGCTTGCGTATTCTCTCGACTCGACCGGCTTTCGGCAATACACCTTGTACATCAAAGACCTCCGCAGCGGGCAGCTTCTTCCTGACAAGGTTGACAAAACGGTTTCAGCCGTTTGGGCCGGCGACAACAAGACGCTGTTTTATTCCACCGAAGATCCTGCCAAGCGGCCGTATCGTCTCTACCGCCACACGCTGGGCGCGAGCAGTGACGAGTTGATCTATGAAGAGAAGGACGAGCTGTTCCGCTTCTACACCGGCCGCTCGCGCAGCAAAAATTTCATTTTCATGTTCATCAACAGCCTCACCACTTCCGAGGTGCGTTATCTTCCTGCCACTCGGCCAAACGGCGAGTGGAAAATCATCGCGCCGCGCCTGCAAGATCGTGAGTACGAAGTCGATCATCGCAGTGATCTGTTCTATCTGCTCGTCAATGACACCGGCCGCAACTTTCGTCTCGTCTCGGCGCCGATCAGCGATCCCAGCCAACAGAATTGGAAAGAGCTCATTCCGCATCGCAGCGAGGTGATGCTGACGGGAATGGATTTTTTTGCCAATCACTACGTGGTCTACGAACGCAAGAACGGCCTGCCGGAGATTCACATCACCGACTTCCGCAACGGGCAGTCACATAACATCGCATTTCCGGAGCCGGTCTATTCGGCCTTTGCTTCGACGAATCGCGAGTGGAACACCAACAAGCTGCGATACAGCTATCAGTCGCTGGTGACACCGAATTCTGTTTTCGATTACGACATGGACACACGCCAGAACACGCTACTGAAGCAAACCGAAGTGCTCGGCGGCTATGATGCGAAGCAATACGCTTCCGAGCGTCTTTACGCTACGGCGAAAGATGGCGCGCGCATCCCGATCTCATTGGTTTACAAAAAGGATTTCAAACGCGACGGCAACGCGCCGATGCTGCTGGGTGGCTATGGCTCGTATGGCTCTTCTTCTAATGTTGGTTTCTCTTCCAATCGATTGAGTCTTCTCGATCGCGGCTTCGTCGTGGCCATCGCGCACATTCGCGGCGGCGGCGAGATGGGAAAGGCTTGGCACGATCAAGGCCGCATGCTGCACAAGATAAACACGTTTACGGATTTCATTGCCGCTGCGGAATTTCTCGATGCGCAAAAATACACGGCAAAAGATCGCCTCGTCATCGAAGGCGGCAGCGCCGGCGGTTTGTTGATGGGCGCGGTGACGAACCAGCGGCCCGATCTTTTCAAAGCCGTGGTTTCGCACGTGCCGTTTGTGGATGTGATCAACACCATGCTCGATGCTTCGCTGCCGCTCACGGTACAAGAATACGAGGAGTGGGGCAATCCGAATAAAAAAGAAGAGTATGATTACATGAAGCAATATTGCCCTTACACGAATTTGGTGGCGAAGGCGTATCCAACGATTCTCGTCAAAACCTCGTTCAACGACAGCCAGGTGATGTACTGGGAGCCGGCCAAATATGTGGCGAAACTGCGCAGCTTGAAGACGGACAAAAATCCGCTCTTGTTCGTGATCAACATGGGCGCGGGTCACGGCGGCTCGTCAGGACGCTACGATCGGCTGCGGGAGATTGCGCTGGATTATGCGTTTATGCTGGAGCAAGTTGGGATCAAGCAGTAGCAGTGGCAGTGGCAGTGGCATTTGACGGAGCGGGCTTTCATAATAAATGAGGCACACAATGTTGAAAGGCAAATTGGCCGTATTGATGGCGGTTTTGCAGGCGTGCTGCATTCTGCCCTGCGCTGTCAAGGCGCAAGAGCGACACGCGGTTGCAGAAACGCTTTTTGCACGAGGGCAAGCATTGTCGGCGCTTGGTGAAATGAAGGCCGCGAAAGGAGCTTTTAAAGATGTGTTGCGTGCCGACAAAAATTTCACGACGGCTTATGTGGCGCTGGGAAAAATCGCGATGGCTGAAGAAAATTGGGGCGACGGCGTCAAGCAATTCCAGCAAGTGCTCAAACGCGCCGGAGAAAACCTGGAAGCGCATTATTATCTGGGAATTTGCTATCGCGAGTCCGGCAGAAACGACGGGATTATCTGGCGCGATAAAAATTGGCAAAAATCGCGCGAGCATTTCTCGCGCGTGCTCGCCGCCGACTCGTCGTTTCAGGATGTGCTGTACCAGTTCGCGCTGCTGCACGAGTATCGTGGCGATTATGAACAAGCCATCGCCTTGGCGCAGGCACAAATTCGCCGGCGTCCGGATTTGATCGTATCGCAAGTCGGACTGTTTCAGTTATACCGTTCTTTTCTCCGGCATGCGAGCGCGGAAGAAGCCGTGCGCTGGCTGCAACAACAGCCGTGGGAGGCGGCGCAGCTTTTTATCGGCGAAGCGTTTCGCCGCAAGGGCAAAATCGGATTGGCGGATTCGATTTTTCAAACTTTGCTCGAACGCCCGCTGAAGATGCCATCGCAGCCGCTTTATCTCGCCCTGGCGAAAAATTATTATCAACAGTTCACACCGGAAACGGCACAGCAATATTATTGGCGCGCGGTCGACGCATGCACAACCGATTTGGAAGCGGAGTTGATCTTTGACGAGCTGCACTATATCGTTTCAGATGAAGAGCTCGAAAAGTATCGCGCGCTGCCGTCGGTGGACGATAAGATCGCGTTCTTTCGGGAGTTTTGGTCGCAGCGCGATCCCCAGGCCGATACGACGTACAACGCGCGGCTCGCCGAGCATTATCGCCGTTTGCGTTACGCCGAAGAGCATTATGTCTACGACGGCTTTCGCACGCGCCTCAACAATCCGGACAAGCTGAAGGATTTACGGTTTCCGCGGTCGTATGCGCTCAACGAGGAATTCAACGACAAGGGCGCGGTTTATCTGCGGCACGGTCCGCCGGATGAAAAAGAAGTGACGCCGGAGAGAACGGAAAATCCGGCAACGGCGGCAGAGTCGTGGCTGTATCGAGAGAAAGACAGCGAGCCGTTTCTGATTTTCCATTTCACGCTCGACGAGCTGCTCGGCGTGAACAACAATTGGCGCTTCACGCCGCTGGTTTCGACGCCGGCTGCATTTGTGGCGCGGGCGGATTGGCGGCCGGTGTTTGCGAGTTTGTATACGGAAAGCGACCGGCTCAGAAAATACGCGATGGAAATCGACCTGGCGGAAGAAAGCGCGGATTTCGTCGCGACCGGGTTGGCGACGGATCGGCACTCGGACATCTTGCACTCGTTTCGCCGTTTGCTGCAAACCGCGGACAGTTTGTTTAAAGAAGAGAATTACGCGTCGGCGCGCGAGCATTACAAAAAGGCGGTGAAGCTCTACAAGGATTTGGTGCCGGCTTATCAGCGTCTCGGCGAAATCGCCGCGCTCGAAGAAAACTGGCACGAGGCGAAAAAGCAGTTTCAAGAAGTTCTAGCAAGAGACCGGCGCAACATGAAGGCACATTATTACCTCGGCATTTGCTATCGCGAGCTGAGCGCTTTCGATATTTTTTTATTGCGCCGCAAAAATTGGGAGCAGGCGGAAAATTATTTCAACTGGGTGATGAAGCGCGATTCGCTTTATCAGGATGTGATCTACCAATTCGCGCTTTTGCAGCGCGATCGCGGGTTATATGCCGAAGCTATCGCGTGGGGGCACACGCAGGTTCGGCTCCGTCCGGATTTGGCCTCGACGCAAGCCGGACTGTTCAAGCTGTATGGCTATTTCATCCGGCACGGCGATGCACAGGAAGCTTTGGCGTGGCTGCAAAAGCAAGCCGGCGATCATGCCCGCTATTTTCTCGGTGAACTTTGGCGGCGTCAAGGTCATTTGCTGAAAGCGGATTCCGTTTTTCAAAGCTTGCTGGCGCGCCGATCAACCATATCGCCGCAAGCGATTTTGCTCGCCCTGGCCAAAATTCATTATGCTCAAAATTCGACGAAAAAAGCCGAGGCCTATTTCTGGCGCGCGGTGGAAGACATGCAAAGCCAGATTGACGCCGATCTGATTTTTGAAGAGGTCAAATATATTGCGACAGACGAAGAGTGGAAAAACTATCGCCGTTGCGAAACACTGGCGGAGCGCATCGCTTTCTTCCGGCAATTTTTGGCGAAGCGCGATCCTACGCCGGCGGCGCTGCAGAATGCCCGATTGGCGGAGCATTATCGGCGCTTGTTGCGCGCCGAGAAAAATTATGAGTACGATCTTTGGCGCAACCGGCTCACTCCTGGCGATGACATCGTGCTGCTGCGTTTTCCTAGATCGTATTTGTTGAACAAAGAATTTAACGATCTCGGGCTGATTTACATTCGCCACGGCGAACCGGATGAACAGGCGACGACCGTGGCCGCAGAACAAGGCAATATGT
>JBOHQZ010000043.1:0-16385 GCA_050732275.1 bacterium | reverse complement strand
ACCACCATGTGTCTCGCTATCCCCGGCCAAGTCATGGAGATTCAAGAAGTCGAAGGCGTCAAAATGGGCAGGACTAATTTCGGCGGCATTGTCAAGCGCGTCTGCCTGGAATACACGCCGGAGGTGCGGGTTGGCGACTACGTCTTGGTCCATGTCGGCTTCGCGCTCAGCAAGGTGGATGAAGAAGAGGCGGTGAAGACTTACAAGCTTCTAGAAAAAATGCAGCAGTTGACGGAGTTGGAGGTTCCGGAAGTCGAAGTCGGCGCAGAAAATAAAAATAACGGCAAGTAACAGTATCATGCCATCCCGCGTGGCGGGATCTTTTTTGTAATTAAGCGCAGTGCTTGTAATAAAAAAGGATTCTTCCAGCATGACATGTTACTTTGTAAGGGAAGGAACTCGTCATGAAATATCTCGACGAATACCGCAACGAAGCGGTAGCGCAAAAGCTCGTGCAAGAAATCCGCCGTCTCGTCACCCAATCCTGGGTGATCATGGAAGTCTGCGGCGGCCAAACGCATTCCATCGTCAAGTACGGCCTCGATTATCTGTTGCCGCCGGAGATCGAGCTGGTACACGGCCCCGGCCGTCCGGTGTGCGTCACCTCGCTGGAGATGATCGACAAAGCACACGCCATTGCCCGCAAACCCGAGGTCATTTTCTGTTCGTTCGGCGACATGTTGCGCGTGCCCGGTTCCGAAGCCGATTTGTTCATTTTGAAATCGCACGGCGCGGATATTCGCATTGTTTATTCGCCAATTGACTGCCTGAAAATCGCCAAAGCCAATCCCGATAAAAAAGTCGTCTTCTTTGCCATTGGATTCGAAACCACCGCTCCCGCCAACGCTATGTCGGTTTGGCAGGCGAAACTACAAGGCATCAAAAATTTTTCGATCCTCGTTTCCCACGTTTTGGTGCCGCCATAAATGGCGGCGATTTTGCAGTCGCCGATGAATCGCGTGCAAGGCTTTCTCGGCCCCGGCCATGTTTGCACCGTCATGGGCTATCGCGAATACGAGCCGATCAGCGCGCGCTACAAAGTTCCGATCGTGATCACCGGTTTCGAGCCGCTCGATCTTCTCGAAGGCACATTGATGACGGTGCGGCAGCTCGAAGCCGGAAAAGCAGAACTCGAAAATCAATACACGCGCGTCGTGGCGAGGGAGGGCAATCGCGTCGCGCAAGATCTCGTGAACAAAGTCTTCGAAGTGTGCGACCGCAAGTGGCGCGGCGTCGGCTCCATTCCCAAGAGCGGCTATAAGCTGCGCTATGAATTTCGCGAGCACGATGCCGAACGGCTTTTTGAAGTCGAAGAAATCGACACGCAGGAATCGGCGCTCTGCATCAGCGGCTTGGTGCTGAAAGGCGTCAAGAAACCGCACGATTGTCCGGCCTTCGGCAAAGAATGCACGCCCGACCATCCTCTCGGCGCCACGATGGTTTCCGCCGAAGGCGCATGCGCGGCCTATTACACTTATGGCCGGCATCTGCAAGCGCAGAAAAAGCCAACAGCGTTTGTCGTAGCGGCGTAGCGCAGACTTCCAGTCTGCAACGAAGCAGGCAAAGATGCCTGCGCTACGATATCGATTAAAGGAGACCTGTCATGCAAAGACAAATGATTCAACTTTCATCAAGATGGCGTGTTTTGAGTTTTATTATCATTCTGCTTCTGTCTACACCGGCTTGGTCGCAGTCCCGCGATGTCATCGAAGTCAGTTATTACAAAATCAAAGGTGGCTCTAAGAGTGAGTGGCTTGCGCTTTACAAGAAAAACCATCTGCCGATTTTGCAAGATCATCAAAAAGCCGGTTTGATTCAGAGTATCGAGATCAATGAAATCGCTTTTCATCAGGCTGATCCCGCTTGGGATTATCAAGTGATCATGCGCATGAAAACTTGGTCGGCTATGGACGAGATGAGCAAGCGCGAAGACGAAGTGAAGAAGCGGCTTTATTCCAACAAGGAATCATTTGACAAGGAAGAGAACCGCCGCTGGGAACTGACCGAACGCCACTGGGACGAGGTGATCCGGCCCGTTAAGTTGGATTAAAGTTCAATTCAACCACAAATGAACGCGAATTTACGCGAATAAAAAACCTTCGGCGAAACTCAGAACTTTCGGCGTGGCGCGGCGGGAAAGCACTGCCTCCGAAATTCACCGAAGCCACCGAGTTTCGCCGAAAAAAACTTTTAGAGTTTTATTATGAATACCGCAGCCGAATACAAAGCCGCTGAAAATGTCCGCGACAAAATTCTCCGCAAGTGCCGCGAGAGCATGGAGATGAAAGAAAAGTTCTTCAGCAAATATGCGGAGGGAATCGATATCATGTGCAAGGCAATGGCGGAGCGTTTTCAACAAGGGAAAAGACTTTATGTGATGGGCAACGGCGGCAGCTTGTGCGATGCGCTGCACATCGCCGTGGAATTCAACCATCCCATTATCGAAAAACGCAAGGCCTTTCCCGCCATTCCGCTGATGACCGATATCGCGACGATGACCGCCATCAGCAACGATATCGATTTTTCCAGAGTGTTCGTCAATCAGCTCAAACTATTCGGACAACCCGGCGATATGGCGCTTGCCATCAGCACCAGCGGCAAGTCACCCAATCTCATTTATGCGCTCGAAGCGGCGCGAGAGAAAAAAATGATGACCATCGCTTTTTCCGGCAAAGACGGCGGACGTTTTCCCGAGGTGGCGGAGCATTGCTTCGTCGTGCCCTCGTTCAGCATTCATCGCATTCAAGAGGTCCACGAGACACTGCTGCATGTCTTATGGGATTTGATTCATATCTCGTTGGGCGAGGAGGATGTGATTTAGCCAATGATTCCAAAGTAACGGTCATTCTGGAAGAATCTTTTTTCATACAAGCAAGGTGCTCGATACAAAAAAGATTCCTTCGGAATGACATGATACAATAGTTGCGACAAAACTCAAACATGGCAAACGAAAATTCTACCAACGGCAACTATCTCGACGCGCTGTTGAATTCATGCCCGATGCCGATTTCCGACCACAAGGAAATCGTGCTGGGTCACGGCAGCGGCGGAAAACTAACGCACCAGTTGATTCAAAAAATGCTGTTGCCGCAATTTCAGAACGAATTTCTGGAGCCGCTGCACGACGGCGCGATTTTTTCGCTCAACGGTACGCGCGTCGCTTTTAGCACCGACTCTTATGTCATTAATCCGATCTTTTTCCCAGGCGGCGACATCGGCAGGCTGGCGGTACACGGCACGGTGAATGATCTCGCCATGTGCGGCGCGCAGCCGCTTTATCTCTCCGCCGGTTTCATTCTCGAAGAAGGATTCGCCATGGAAGATTTGTGGCGCGTCGTGCTTTCGATGCAAGAGGCGGCCAAGAGTGCGGGCGTCGCGCTCGTCACCGGCGATACGAAGGTGGTGGATCGCGGGAAGGGCGATAAAATTTTTATCAACACGTCGGGCATAGGAATGATTGCGCCGGGAGTTCACATCCATCCCGGCCGCGCACAAGTTGGGGATAAGATCATTGTCAACGGTCCGATCGCAGTGCATGGCATTGCGATCATGTCCGTGCGTGAAGGTTTGGAGTTCGAGACGCAGATCGCCAGCGACACCGCACCGCTCAATGATTTGGTCACAAAGATGCTCGAAGCGAGCAATGAAATTCACGTGCTGCGAGATCCGACTCGCGGCGGCGTCGCCAGCGCGCTCAACGAAATCGCTGAAAAAGCCAATACCGGTATTTTGATTCAAGAAGATCGCATCCCTATTCGTGAAGATGTAAAAGGCGCTTGCGAAATCCTCGGCCTCGATCCGCTTTATGTGGCCAATGAAGGAAAGCTGCTTGCTTTCGTTCCGTCCAAGAATGCCGGCAAAGTTTTAGCCGCCATGCGCGCACAGCCATTGGGAAAAGAAGCAACGATTATCGGTGAAGTCGTCGATGACCATCCGCGCATGGTGATCATGAAGACGCGCGTCGGCGGTACGCGCGTTGTGGATATGCTCTCGGGCGAGCAATTGCCGAGAATTTGCTGAGAAGCGCCGCCCGAACGAATGGCCATTCATATAAGATCAACGACTTCGCAATTTCAACCCGCTTTACTCCCTCCATTGAAATCCAAACAGATGCTAAAAATTTAGCACTTTTTTCTTGACAAAATCGCGGCAAAGTGCTATATTCTTACCATTATGCTAATTTTTTAGCATTCACCTGCAACCTTTTTGACGCAAAGCACGTCTTTAGATTTGAACAGGGAGAAATGATGGCCAAAACACCTCATATACATTTGAGCCGCCGCGAGCGCCAGATCATGGATGTCATCTACCAGCTCGGCGAGGCAACGGCGGCGGAAGTCATGGAAAGATTACCCGATCCGCCCAGCTATTCGGCGGTGCGGGCGATGCTCAGATTATTGGAAGAAAAAGGGCACTTGCAGCACGAGCAAGACGGTCCGCGCTACATTTTTAAACCGACGCTCGCCCACGATAAGGCTCAACGTTCCGCGCTGAAACATTTGGTCGAAACTTTTTTTGAAGGCTCGGCCGAGCAGGCCGTTGCAGCTCTGTTGGATTTATCCAAAACCAAGCTTTCCGACGACGAATTGGATCGGCTTTCGCAGTTGATCGAACAAGCCAAAAAAGAAGGGAGATAATCATGCTTTCCCTATTCGACGCGATTGGGGCGTCAACACACATGACCACGTGGTTGACCATCCTACTCGATGCTTCCTGGAAAAGCGCCGTGCTTTTGCTCGCGGCTTTGCTGTTGAGCGTGCTCCTGCGTCGCGCTGCGGCGGCGACCCGGCATCTCGTCTGGAGCTTGGCGTTGATCGGCTTGTTGGCGCTGCCGGTCCTCTCCTTCATATTGCCGACATGGAGCGTGCCGCTCGTGCCGCAAGTTGTGCCCTCCGCGCCGCGCCTTGAGCGTTCGATCACGCCCACCCCCGAATATCGTTTGCCAAGGTCGTCATCGCAAAAAATGTTAGTGAGCAACCAAAAGACGTGGACCGTCTCAACCAGCTACTCTTCGCAAGCAACGCCGGTTCGGCGCCAACCAAGCTGGCTAACGACGCTGTCATCTTGGACGTTGCCAACTTGGGCCTTCTTGATTTGGCTGAGCGGCATGTCGATCGTCTCCTTGCGCTGGCTGATCGGATGGCTCAGTGTTAAAATACTGTCGCGGCGTTCGCATGAAATTTTGGATGACGGTTGGAACGAGTTGTCAGAAAATATTTGTGTTGCGCTTAATTTGAAGCAGCCGGTCAAATTGCTGCGCGCCGAAGAGTCAGCCGTGCCGATGACTTGGGGCCTGCTCAACCCGGCTGTTTTGCTGCCCCACGATGCCGACGAGTGGCCGGAAGAACGCCGTCGCGTCGTTTTGATGCACGAGCTGGCGCACGTGAAACGCGGTGATCTTTTCGCGCAAATTGTGGCGCAGATCACGTGCGCGCTTTACTGGTTCAACCCGCTCGCGTGGATGGCGGCGCGCCGGCTTCGCGTCGAGCGCGAGCAAGCATGCGATGATGCCGTGTTGAATGCCGGCACGAAAGCTTCGGAATACGCCAATCATATTTTGGAAATTTTGCGTTCACTGCGGCCGGCGAAATGCTCACCCTCGGCAGCCGTGGCGATGGCGCAATGCTCGCAGATCGAGGGCAGATTGCGTGCGATTCTTAACCCCAACTTGCGCCGCGGCGCCATGAAACCGATTGGCGAAGTTCTCATGGGCGCTGCTGTAGCCTGTGTCGTTCTGCCGTTGGCCGCGATCAGTCCGTGGGCGCGATTTGAGAAAAAGGTGGCAGCTCCAAGTGTAAATCTTGTTTTGCCCAGCATGCGCTTCCAGCAAATCGATCCTAAAATCAGCTTGAGCATGGGAACGAGCACCGATCCGATGGTGATTGTGCCGTGGAACGGAAGCGGGGATGAAACAACCCCGTCGCCTGAGGTCGCGGGTGATTGCGCTGAGGAAAAAACCAAACAGAACTTTATCGAAAAACATCAGCTCGATCAGCTTGTGCAAAACGGCACCACCGTCGTCGGCCAGAGTGTCGTGGACGCCATTCGCGCACTGGGAATCGAAAATGTGCCAGGCGAGCATTTGGTCGGGCAGGCCTCGGAAGAGCTGGGCAAATATCTTGCGGAAAAATTGCGCGATTGGGGATATGATGAGAGCACTGCGGAAGAATACGCTCGGCGCGTCAGCGATGGCTTTGATGAAGCTTATGTGCAGGATGTCAAAAAAGCCGGTTACCCCAATCTGTCGATCGAGCAATTATTGCAAATGCGTATTCACGGCGTCGATGCGGAGTACATCAAAGCGATGAAAGCCGCGGGTTTCAATGATCTTGGAGTTGAGGAGTTGGTTCAGTTGCGCATTCATGGCGTGGATGGCGATTACGCCGGAGAGATGAAGGCCGCTGGTTTTGCCGATCTCGGGATCGAACAACTTTTGCAAATGCGCATTCACGGCGTCGATGCCGATTATGCCAAGGAAATGAAAGCGAATTACGGCGATCTCTCGCTCGAAGAGCTATTGCAATTGCGAATTCAAGGCGTGGATACAGATTATGCGCGCGAGATGAAGGCTGCTGGGTTCGGCGATCTCTCGATTGACCAATTACTGCAAACGCGCATCCACGGCGTCGATGCGGATTATGCCAAAGAGATGAAAGCGTCTTACGGCGAGCTCTCCATCAATGAGCTGTTGCAGTTGCGGATTCAAGGTGTTGACGCCGATTATGCGAAAGAGATGAAGGCCGCCGGTTTCGGCGAGCTCTCGATTGAGCAATTGCTGCAAACGCGCATTCATGGCGTCGATGCGGATTATGCCAAAGAGATGAAAGCGACTTACGGCGATCTCTCGATCAATGAGCTGCTGCAGTTGCGGATTCAGGGCGTGGACGCCGATTACGCCAAAGAGATGAAGGCAGCCGGTTTCGGCGATCTTTCGATTGACGAGCTGCTGCAACTCCGCATTCAAGGCGTGGACGCGGAATATGCCAAAGAGATGAAAGCAGCCGGTTTTGCCGATCTCTCCACGAACAAGCTTTTGCAGCTTCGCATTCAAGGCGTCGATGCCGAGTATGTGAAAGAGATGAAAACCGTCGGCTATAACAACTTGACGACCGAGCAACTATTGCAGATGCGGATTCAAGGCGTCGATGCGCATTTCGTCAAAGAATTGCAGGAAGCCGGCTTGAAAAATTTGTCGCCGGAAAAAGTGATCCGGATGAAAATTCACGGCTTCGACGCGAGCTTTTTCAAAGAATAGCTCTTGAGTAAGTCCTTTTCTTACAAAGCTTAATTTGAGCTATTTTTAAAACGTTCATAAAAAAAACCACAAAATGATTTAATGACAAAATAATTAAAAGCTTTAAATTATTTTGTCTTCAAATATTTTGTCAATTTGCACCTACCCGAGGAGCCTTGCACGTGCCCGTTCAGGCAACCGACAAATTTATCTTGTACAGCGGCGGGGCCGTTGGCGCCGATACGCTCTTTGGCACCAATGCGCAGTGGTACGGGGTGACGGAGCAAAATTATTCCTTTCGCGGCGATAAAAATTGCCGTTCGCGCGGCAGAATTATTTTGGACGAGGCTCAACTCAAGCTGGCAGACGAAGATCTGCTGGCGGCAATCGGCAACGCTTTTAAAAAGCATCAAGGAACGGGAGGCAGTTCTGAAAAGTATTGGCAAAGAAACTGGCATCAAGTGCAAAAGGCAAGAGAAATCTTCGCCGTCGTGAAAGATGCGAAAACCTTTTTGGATTTTGCCAAAACAAGAATAGAAGGCGCCGGCATCGGCATCGCGGTGGCGATCAAGACAAAAACGGCGTGTAAAAGGATCTATGTTTATGACCAAACGCTGGGAAATTGGTGGATTTGGAAGCGCAATTCCGATCATTGGGAAATCGAGGTGAATTACCGGAAAACCGATATCAACACAACACGGGAAATAGGTGAAAAACTATATTTTGAAGAAATAGAGGAAGATCAAGTTAAAATAATAGAGACTGATTTTGCCGGAATCGGAACGCGGGAAATAAACAGCTTAGGCATAGAAACTGTAAACAGCTTATTCAAGCGTTCTTTTTGATTGGGAAATGGAGAAACAAACATGATAAACCTCATGAGAAGCAGCGTGCCCGCCTTGTGTTTATATTGTTTTCTCACCTCCAACGCCACCGCCCAAGAAACCATCGCAGGCCGGTGGCGGGGCGAGATCGGATGGAACAAAATGCACTTGTCGCTCAAATCATCGTTGCGCTCGGAACGGAGCCGCTGGAATATGAGCTTTAGCGAGGACATCCGGCTCAAAGAGTTTAAAGGATTAGAACAAGCTCGCAGCGGCGACGGCTCAGTTCAATTCGAGCTGCCGCGCGAGGCCGGCACGTTCATCTTTTCCGGACGATTCGATAAGGATGAAGGCTCCGGCGATTTTAAATTCACGATCAATCCGGCTTTCGTCAGCGACATGAAAGCTTTGGGATACGCAAAACTCGCCATCGATCAAGTTTTTACTTTGGCCATGCACGACGTTGGCATCTCTTTCATCAAGGAGATGCAGGCTTTGGGATACAACAAGCTGGCAATCGACAAACTGGTGGAAATGGCCATTCATGGGGTCACGCCGCTTTTTGTGAAAGAGATGGCGGACCTGGGATACAAAAATCTTCCCATCGACCAGCTCGTGCAGTTGCGCATTCACGGCGTGGATGCGGATTATGTCAAAGAGATGAATGAGGCGATTGGAAAATCGCCAAAGTAGGATGCAAGGATAAAAATTCTGCGGCCGTGCAGCTAACAGATTAATCGCAAGAGATTAGGCCCAAAAAAAACATTATAAAGTTGATTTTTGACGGCAACCTTTTCCGAGTACAACTCGTCATAATGGTATCGGTTCGCGGCGAGGACGACCAATTCCCTTGATGACACAACTTCAACGCGGAGTCCCTTATGAAGTCCATGGCGTCCCACCTCCTTGCCGTCGCTATTTTGTGCCGCAAAAAACGCTGCTTCCCAATCGCTGCTGGTGCTGAGAAAAATAATTCGCCCATCAAAAGATGGCAATTGCGCTTATTTTTTTATGCGTGGCTTCTCGTGCTGTTGGGCGTCACGAAAGCCGTTTCTGCCAAAAGCGCTTTGCGCACCGGCCATGATGTCAGCAGCCGCCCCTTTTGGGTAAATGTTCTTTATTTCCGTGACGGCGCAGGAGAAAAAACGCTCACCGAAGTGCTGGTCGAGGTTCCTTTTGCGAGCTGCGCTTTCAAAAAAGCCGGCAATGGTTATGAGGCAAAAGTCGAAGTGGGAGTGGTCTTTGAGGACGACGATGCTTTCCAAATTGACGGCAATGCCCATTCTGATTTGATCCGCACGAACGATTTTGCCGAAACAAAATCGAGCATTCATACACATATTTTCTACTTTGCGTTTCGAGTGAAACCCGGCAGCTACAACTTACGTGTCATAATCGGCGATGAGCAGGTTGACGGCCGCTTTTCCTATGCCTGCAAGATTGATATACCGTCTTTTACAAAAACGCAACTACAAATCAGCAGCTTGCTTTTGGCGCGCCATCTTGAAATGTCTGAAAAAAATTCAGTCTTGCGAAAAAACGGCCGCAGCATGATACCTAACGTGCCGCGCCTTTTCACGGCCCAAAACCGGGTGGGTTTTGTCTACTTCGAGGCTTATAATTTGCCGGTAAGTTCCTCACCAGCCGATTCTTTTCAGTGCCACTTGCGTCTCAGCCGTCAAGATGGAGGAGAAATTTATTCGGCCATTCTGATGATCCCCAAGCCCGGCCCGATTGCTGTGATTACTTTGTCGCTTAATTTAGGAGAGCTCGAAGCCGGCGAATATTGGCTGAGCGTCACCGTGGCTGATCCGTATAGCAGACGCAATGCCAGCGCTTTCGCCGTGCTTTACGTCGCTCCCTCGGTCGCGCCAACTTTGGGATTTTTTGACACGGCTGCCGGATCAAATAACTGACGTGGTTCGTTTGCAGGCATGCCGTTACTCATTTGCCAGAACGGTGTACGAATGGGAAGAAGAAATATAGGCGCTAAAATTAGTTTTTGTGCAACCTTTTTCTGGGCGCACTCGTCGTATATAGCAAGTCCGCGGAGAGGTTCAAATCATTCTTGGGTTCACTCACTTCTACGCGGAGTTTGCGCATGGGAAATACCTTGTCTCGTCTCTTGATGACCGTGAATTTGCAAAATGGCGAAAGAGACTCTATCGAAGCCGCTCGTCCTGCCCGGAAAAAATTATCTGCTACAAGACCACGACTCGAAAAAATTTACAAATTATTCATTGTTTTGCTGGCTGCCAATGCAATCGTTGCCGGCGGCTTGCGCGCTGACACGATTTCCGAAGGGCCGCCTTTTTACGCGGATGTGCTTTATTTCCGTGACGGCGATGGAGCAAACACACTCACGAAGGTGTGGGTCGAAGTTCCTTATTCCAGTTACGTTTTTTTGAAAACCGAAAAAGGATACGAAGCCAAAGCCGAAATCGCCGTGATTTTCGAGGAAGATAGCGGCTTTCAGATGGGCGGCAACACCGCTTCCGATACGATCCGCACCAATGATCTGGAGGAGGCATTGGCAAGTGAGCGGACCCGCCTTTTCTATTTTGGCTTTCGAATGGCGCCAGGCCGCTATAACGTGCGTATCGCGATCAGCAATGCCGATAGCGACCGCCGGCGTTCAACCACCATCAAGCTCAACGTGCCTTCGTTTCGACAGCCGCAGCCACAGATCAGTAGTTTGCAACTGGCGCGCTATATTGAAATGTCCGAGCAGGAAGTGATGCCCCCAAAGCCCGGCCTCTCTATTCTGCCCAATATCGCCCATATTTTTCCCAGTGAGAATCCGGTTTGTCTGCTTTATTTTGAAGCTTACAACTTGGCGCCGATCTCCGCGTCCGCAGATTCTTTTCAGGTTTGCTGCCGCCTGAGCCTTCTCGGCAGAGAAGTCCGCTCGTTCACGACGAAACACTCCGCAACCGGTGAGAAAAAGCTGGTTGATGTCAAATTGGATTTGACCAATCTGGAGCCAGGTGAGTACATGCTCACCACCGAGGTGTTGGATCAAAACGGCAAACGCCAGGCCGGCGCGGTCACTATGCTCTCATTGGCGCCTCCGAATGTGATCTTTAGCAGAATGCCCGGAGATATGATGGAGTAGATTGAGAAAAAATTGCAACTATTTGGCTTCCGGCTCCGGTTATCGGAGTTCGCAAAGCAAGTAACATGAACATGTCATCCTGGAAGGATCTTTTTAATTATAGCGTTTTTCAAATGGATGAATATGTCATTCCGAGGTACGTAGTGACGAGGAATCGTTCCAAGCTCAGATTCCTCGCTTCACTCGGAATGATATCTCTTCCACTCAAGCGAAAAAAGCTATAATATCAAGCAAGCTGCTCGTATTGAAAAAGGATTCTTCCAAAATAATTTTTTAATGGGGTCGAACGGCTACAAAAAAAGTTTTCTTGGCAACCTTTTTCTTCTCCCCACTGTCATACTATTCGGTTACGTGAAGGAATAAAGATTTCATTTGTAAAACTACAGTTTGCTGAGGAGTGATCCATGAAAACGCTCGTGGCCGTTCTATTTTTGCCTGCCGCATTTTTGCATGCAGTTCCCACCGATACCATTTCCACCGCGAAGCTCAAAGTGGAAGCCATTCGCTTGTCTGCGCCCGTCACGGTCGACGGCATCCTTTCTGAGCCGGTCTGGCAAAACGGTTCCGGCATTTCGCAATTCACCCAACGCGATCCGAACGAGGGCGCGCCACCGACGCAAAAAACCATCGTGCATCTCGCTTACGATGACGAAGCGATTTACATCGGTGCACGCCTGTTCGACTCCGCCCCCGATTCCATCATCGCCCGTTTGGGCCGGCGCGATGCGCAGCTCACCTCCGACATGTTCGGGTTTTTTATCGACCCCTATTACGACCGGCGCAGTGGATTTTATTTCTTGCTCAACGCCGCCGGCACCATGTACGACGGCGTCCTCTACAACGATGAATGGGACGATAATTCCTGGGATGGCGTTTGGGAAGGAAAAGTGAAGATCGATGAACAAGGCTGGGCCGCCGAGATGCGCATTCCTTATTCCCAGCTTCGTTTCAAGAAAGAAGACAGGCTGATTTGGGGAATTAATTTTCGCCGTGACATTGCGCGAAAAAATGAACGGAACTATCTCGTTTTCACTCCCAAAAATGGCAGCGGTTTCGTGTCGCGCTTCGTTGATTTGGTTGGCATTGAAAATATCTCTCCACCTCGCCGCATCGAAGTCTTGCCGTATGTCACCACCAAAGCCGAGTACACGCAGCACGCGCCGGGCAATCCATTCAATGATGGCTCAAAATATTTGCCTGGCACCGGCGCCGATCTCAAAGTTGGAGTCGGCAGCAATTTGACTTTGGATGCCACCGTCAATCCGGATTTCGGTCAGGTGGAAGTCGATCCGGCGGTGGTGAATCTGGGTGATGTTGAAACCTTTTTCAGCGAAAAGCGGCCGTTCTTTATCGAAGGCTCCACCATCTTCACGTTCGGCCAGGGCGGCTCGCGCAGCAACTGGGGCTTCAATTGGGCCAGCCCGACTTTTTTTTATACCCGCCGCATCGGCAGAGCGCCGCAAGGTAATGTGCCCTCGGCGGATTTTGCCGATATGCCGCTGGGAACGAGCATTCTCGGCGCGGCGAAGCTCACCGGCAAAGTTGCAAACAATTGGAACGTCGGCATGTTGCATGCGCTCACTTCTCGCGAAAGCGCCGAGCTTACGCAAAACAATAGAAGGTGGCGCAGCGAAGTCGAGCCGTTGACGTATTACGGCATTATGCGCGCCCAAAAAGAAATCAAGGAAGGCCGGCAAGGCATCGGATTTATCTCGACATTCGCGGCGCGCCAGTTTGACGACGAGCGGTTGCGCCATGACATCAACAGCAGCGCTTTTGCCGGCGGCATCGACGGCTGGACTTTTCTCGATGGGAACAAAACCTGGGTGATCACCGGTTGGGCAGGCATGTCGCAAGTGCGCGGCAACGAAACGCGCCTGACGGCGCTGCAGACCAATTCCCGCCATTACTTTCAAAGGCCGGATGCCGGACATGTCAGCGTGGATAGTTTTGCCACTTCATTGACCGGTTACGCCGGCCGCGTCTTGCTCAACAAACAAAAAGGCAACGTCATTTTCAATTCGGCTCTCGGGTTTGTCGATCCCAAGTTCGACATCAACGACATGGGCTTTTTGTTTCGAACCGATGTGATCAACGGCCACCTCGGCGGCGGCTACAAATGGACGAAAGTCGGAAAGGTCACTCGTTATGCGGAGCTTTTGGGCGCCGTTTTCGGCAGCCGTGATTTCGACGGCAACATGATCTGGATGGGCGTTTGGCAAAGCGGTTATTTTGAGTTTTTAAATTATTACAATTTCAACTATTCATTGGCTTACAATCCCGAAACTGTCAGCAACAACCGCACCCGCGGCGGCCCGCTCACGCTCAATCGCCCTGGCTGGGAAGTCAATTTTTTCGTCAATTCCGACAGCAGAAAAAACTGGGTGTTCGGGCTGGGAACGTTCGGCTATTCTCGCGGCCCGAAAAATTGGGATCGCGGCCTTGACGCTTCCGTCGAATGGAAACCGAGCGCGAATCTTTCGATCAGCGCTGGACCGACCCTATGGTGGAATCGCAATTTTGCGCAATATGTGACGGTTGATACATCAAACGCTCATTTGGCTGCGGCTACTTTTGGCCAGCATTACATCTTTGCCGAGCTTAGGCAAACCGAACTGGCAGCCAACATTCGCATGAACTGGACGTTTACCCCACGTCTGAGCTTGCAGCTTTACGCCCAACCATTGATCTCTTCTGGCAATTATAGCAACTACAAGGAACTCGCACGCGCCAGAAGCTACGACTTCAATCCTTACGCCACCAGCCGCGCCGATGATTTCAATATCAAATCCCTGCGCGGCAACGCTGTCTTGCGGTGGGAATACTCGCCTGGCTCCACACTTTACTTCGTTTGGACGCAAAGCCGTTCGGATTACGAGAATTTCGGCAACTTTCAGTTCAATCGTTCCGTCGGCCGGCTCGGCGACACCAGACCTAACAACATCTTTCTCGTTAAAGCTTCGTATTGGTGGGGGCTGTGAGCGGAGGGCGGAGAGCATAGGGCAAAGGGCTTAGAGCATGGAGCAAAGCGCATGGCGCAAAGCGTTAATCGCCGCAAAGATAACGCAGCAATACCGACCGGTCACTTTAAAGGAGAAAACCATGAACTTAAAAGAGATATTGCAAAAGCTGGTTGAAAAACAAGAGCCGATTCTGTTGAGCGATAACGAAAAGAGGGATTGGGAAGCAAGCGCGCTGTTGAGCCGGCTTTCCGAACGCATGTTGAAAACACCGGCCCATCTCCAGCCGGGCATGTACATCGCTGAGATCAGTGACGCCGGTTATCTCGGGCGGGTGATGTTTAAAGTGAAACCAAAAGGATGAATCGCTCAAAATTATGTCAACTATTCAAGGTAGAGTAATTAGTGTGAGGTTGGAAATGCGTTCGAAGTGTTTACGGTTCAACGTTGCCAATGGAAGGGAATTGCTTACGGCCGTTGCACCAATAAGCAAATCTGCCAGTTCGATCAAGGCGTTCTTTGGCTTCAAAGCTTTGTAGATTGCGACCGCCTCGTCGATACAAGTATGATCAACGGGGAGTATTTCAATATTCTTTGTGAGAATATCATAATCGTTTTGTTGTGTTTGTGTTTGAATGCCAATTTTTATCTCAAAGACTGTTATCGCTGATATACTGAGATGATATTTGCCGGCTACTTGGAAAAGCATTGATTTTGATTTGTCTTGCTTGCGAAAATATTCAATCAAGATAGACGAATCTAGAAGAATTGTTGAGGTGTCCATTGATTGATAAACTCCCTTGCTTTGATGACCTCATTGATTTCAGCGTCGGTCCAAACTGAAGTCGTTAAAAGCTCTTTTTTCCAGTTTTCTTGAAACGACTCGCTGTGGTTTGCGCCAGTGAAGATTTCAATCCTGAGCAGCTCCAATATCGCCTTTTTCTTGTTGATGGGAAGATTATTCAGGTTTTGAACAATCTGGCTGGTTAAAGCATCCATGATACATTTCTCCAGAAAACAAGACCGTTAATTGTTCGTTTATTCAAAATTATGAAACACAGACCATAATTGCAAGCAAAAATTCCTTCTAACGAGGCAATCAATGAGCAAACGCCATCTTACCGCGATAGGCATTGGATCGGGCACACTTCTCTGCATTTGCTTCTTTGTTCAACTTGTTGCCGAAGCCAAGCAATCCTCGACAAGAGCATCGAAAATCGTCATTCATCATCCCGACAAAGCCGGTGCATTGCCGGCGCGCTGGAAATGGGCGATGGCCGAGGCGGAAAGGCAAAAGCTTTCGCAGGGATTTTGGATCGGCTACTCCATCAAGCGCGAAATGATGCAAGAAAATCACCATGTCATGGGCGAGGTGTGGATCAACGGCTCGCAGGTCATCGTGCGCGGCATTCCTCTTATCGATCTCATCGAATCGAAAGAGCCGGAAAAGCTCGAACCGGCGAAATTGGTGCTCGATGATAAACGCAAAAAGGAGCCCGCCAGCAAACAGATCGCCCTGCTTTTTGAGTTTTACGGCAATGCCTCCTCCCCGCGCTTGAAAAGAGTCGGCTTGAGCGACCTCACGATGCCGGTTTCGTTCCGCCAAAGGCCGTTGCTCTGGCTGGGACCGGCGGAGATCAAAAGCAGCCTGGAGCTGGTGCGGAATTTTTATGAGACCGATCATGACGCCAAATTCGATTGTTCGTTAGCGGATATTATTGAGGTGCATGGATTGTTGGATAAATGAAAAGTATTCGGCTTTATCAAGAGAATGTCATTCCGCAGGAATCTTGTTTGCAATCGAGCACGGTGCAGGGTTGAAAAAGGATTCCCTGGCCTGCCTAGAGCCTTTTGCAGGGCAGGCTTCCAGAATGACATGATCAAAGCTTTCTGAATAATCATGGCAAAGGGTGCAAATGAAATCATCAATCATACTACGATTGCTCATTGGCCATTTTGCAGTCGGCTTATTCTTTTCTCCACGAATCGGCGCGCAAGAGAAACCACCCCAAACAAAAACCAAGACGGCTGAAATCATTGCATGTCTCGAGCAACGTATTCCACAATTGATGCAAGATGGTGACGTGCCTGGCCTCTCGATTGCACTCATTCGCGACGCCAAGCTCGCCTGGCATCACGGCTTCGGCGTGAAAAATGCCGAAACCAAAGCGCCGGTGACTGACAGCACCGTTTTTGAAGCGGCCTCACTAAGCAAGCCGGTGTTCGCTTATGCCGTTCTGAAGCTCGTAGAC
>JBOHQZ010000042.1:0-16460 GCA_050732275.1 bacterium | reverse complement strand
GGGTCTGATCCGCGACGGCGAAGGGCTTGCGGTGGAAATTCTCCGCAATCTCGGCGCCGATTTGGATAAAATCGAACGCGCGGTGGAAGACGCCGTCAAACCTAACGGACAAACCGTGAGCGGCAACATTCCGTTTACCAAACGGGCCGAAAAGATTTTGAAGATGTCTTACACGGAGGCCGAGATCTGCAAAGCCGACATCATCGGCACCGAGCACCTGTTGCTGGCGCTGGTAAAAGAGAAAAACGGCGTGGCTGCGCAAGTGTTACGGAGTTTTGGCGTTACGTATCAGGCCATTCAAGACGAAGCAGAAAAAATTTTACGCCAAAACCCTTCAAACCAAGAGACCAGTCGCCAAGTCCAGCAATTTTTTTTGACGGCGAATCGGTTTCACTTGCCTTTCATCGGATTCGGACGTAAGGGTAAACGGCAGTCGCAGATTGATCGTGAGAGTGAAGTAGTCGATGACATCGCCAATACTTACGGGTGGTCTCAACAAGCGGTGGATACGAAATCACTACGGCCAACCATTGCCGAAATCAATTTAAGCGCCATTGCCACGAATGTGCGGCGAATTTGCGAGCGCGTTAATTCTGCTGAAGTGATGGCCGTAGTGAAAGCCGATGCGTATGGACATGGCGCAATTCCCGTAGCGCAGACGGTCTTTTCTGCCGGCGCCTCGCAACTTGGCGTTGCGCTTTTAGAAGAAGCCATCGAATTACGCCGCGCCAAAATCGCCGCGCCAATTCTCGTGTTCGGCGGGTTCTTTGAAAAGCAGATCGACAGCTTCATCGCCAACAATTTGCAGTTTACGCTTTACGATTTACGTCTTGCCGAAATCGTTTCGTGTCGTGCGCAGGCGTTGGGACGCAAAGCGCCAGTGCACGTGAAAATCGATACCGGCATGGGGCGCGTTGGATTATTGCCCGATCAAGCCATCGAGGCGATTCACGCGATGGCAAAATTGCCCAATCTCGAACTGGTTGGCCTCTGCACGCATTTTGCGAGCAGCGACAGCCGCGATAAAAGTTATGCAAATCAACAACTCGAACAGTTTCAATCCATCGTTAAGCAAGTTGCGCATCATGGCTTACGTTTTAAATATTTACACGCCGCCAACAGCGGTGCGATTCTCGATCTGCCGCAGAGTTATTTCAATCTCGTGCGGCCGGGGGTGATGATGTACGGCTACTATCCGAGCAACGAGACAAGCGAGTCGATTCCACTCGAACCGGCGATGTCTTTACGCACGCAGATTATCCTCGTGAAACGAGTGCCAGCCGGAACGTTCATCAGCTACGGCCAGACTTTTCAAACTCAGCAGGCGACGACGATTGCCACTTTGCCGATTGGATATGCCGATGGCATTTCGCGACGGCTCTCAAATAATTTTGAAGTGTTGGTGCGAGGCCGCCGTTGCCCGTTAGTCGGGCGCGTGTGCATGGATCAAATCATGATCGACCTCGGCGATATGAAAGATGTGCAGACCGGCGAAGAAGTGGTTTTGCTCGGCAAGCAAGGTGATGAAGAAATTTCGATCTATGAATGGTGCCGGAGATTGGAGACGATTCCGTATGAGGTGACGTGCGGGATTTCGCGGCGGGTGGCGAGAGTTTACCAGAAAGAAAACGCTATGAAATCGGCGGAGGCGGCGTGAGTTTGCATTGGCCGGAAATAGACGAAGATTTATCCATTGCAGGCCTGATGGCGGGTGTGGATTGGGAGTCGGCGTAAAGGCAAATAAGGAAAGGGGTAAAAGTGAGAATTCGATTTTATATTGATCCTGAAACTGGAGAGCCTCATATTTATGAGCATGGGGTTGATGAAGACGAGGTCAAAGATGTTTTGGAAGACCCCATTTATGACGACAAAGCAAAAGGTAATTCTCGATCTGCTATGGGGCAAACGCGAGCCGGACGCTATGTGCTGGTTATTTATTCTCGTGATCCAGAACCCAATTCAGTTTTTGTCATTACAGCACGCGAGCTACAGGGTAAAGAATTGAAAGCTTTAAAGCGAAGGCGGAGAAAAAAACTATGAAAAGAAAAAATCTAAACAAATTTCCTCCTGGTTTGGATGAACAAAAGGTTCGTGAAATTATCGATCATTACGATAATCAAACCGCAGAGGAATTTATTGCTGAACGTGAAGCATTTGATCGACGCGCTAATGAGCTTCGCCGCCAAAAATATTCTGAGGAGGAAATTGACAAAATTCTCGAGCAAGAGGCCGATGAGCTTTGCAAAGCTGGAGAACCCAAACGGCTTAAAAGGCAAGTCACAACGTTGCAACTGCCTTCCGTATGGCTTGAAAAAGCGAAGTTTTTGGCAACGCTGCACAATTTCTCCGACTATCGGGACTGGATTGGGCAGATTGTGAAAGAACGGCTTCGGCTTGAAGAGAGCTTGATTCGAGGTTTGAAAAAGAATGCGGCAAATGTCAATAGCAAAAAACGTCGCACGGCAAAAAGAACTGTTGTTGCAAAATAAGAATTTCAAACTAAACAGATTACACAAGGAGCAAACCGCTATGATTTTGACAGAACTACTCCCAGAGCTGCAAACACTAAATCGCGCGGATAAGCTTCGCGTGATGCAATTCTTAGTGCTCGAGCTTGCCAAAGAAGAAGACAGCTTGCTCAAATCAGGCATGTCTTATCCGGTTTGGTCGCCATACGATGCGTTCGGAGCAGCGAACACCTTGCTTACTTTACTAAAAGTCGAAGAGAATAATCAACATGCATAACGCAGAACGGTTCGCGTACGCGATAACCAATAATGCAATCGGTGAAACCGGCCTCGTGCCAGAATTGCCGATCACTTTAACTTATCAAGGCCGCTCTGTGAACGCGTTGGGATTGCTCGATACCGGTTCGGCAGTCAACGTCATGCCTTATCACCTCGGTGTTGCGTTAGGCGCGGTATGGGAGCAAATGACAATTCCGGTTCAATTGAGCGGTAATTTGGCCCACTTGGAAGCACGCGGACTTGCCGTTCTCGCCTCGGTCAGCCGATTCAATCCAGTGCGTTTGGCGTTCGCTTGGACTCGGGCTGATGATATTCCTCTGATTCTCGGTCAAGTAAACTTCTTCCTAGAATTTGATGTATGCTTTTATCGCTCTCAACAAGCTTTCGAGTTGCATCCCAAAACCGGTTTGGCAATTATTCAACATTAAAAAATTGAACATACAATGGAATCCCCACTCGACGATCTCAACTCCGTCATGCGTGTGCGGCGGGAGAAGCTGGAAAAAATTCAGGCGCTTGGCGTGAATCCGTATCCGCATGATTTCAACCGCACGCACTTTGCCGCGGACATTGCGCAAAATTTTGATAGCTATTTTGAAAAGGAAGTCAGCGTCGCTGGGCGGCTGATGTCGCTGCGGCCGCATGGCAAGGCGACGTTTGCGCATGTCGAAGACTCCTCCGGGCGCATTCAGATTTATGTCAAGTTAGATGCGGTCGGTGAAAAAGGCTACGAGCTTTTGGGTTTGCTCGATCTTGGCGACATCATCGGCGTGATCGGAAAAGTGTTGAAGACGCGCACCGGCGAGATCACCATTCAGGTAACGGCGTTTCAACTGCTCTCCAAAACACTGCGCCCCCTCCCTATCGCCAAAGAGAAAGTCGAAGAAGGTGAGCGCGTGGTTTATGATGCGTTTGCTGACAAAGAAATGCGCTATCGCCAGCGTTATGTCGATCTCGCCGTCAATCCCGACGTCCGTGAAGTTTTCAAGAAGCGCAGCCGTATTATTGCGAGCATGCGCGAATATCTCACCGGTCGCGGTTATCTTGAAGTTGAAACGCCGATTTTGCAACCGCTGTATGGCGGGGCATCAGCGCGGCCGTTTACGACGCATCACAACACGCTGGACATGACGCTCTATCTCCGCATCGCCAACGAGCTTTATCTCAAGCGGCTCATCGTGGGCGGCTACGACGGCGTCTTCGAGTTCTCCAAAGATTTTCGCAATGAGGGCATGGATCGCTTTCACAATCCTGAGTTCACGATGATGGAAGTTTACATTGCCTATCATGATTATCATTTCATGATGAATCTCGTCGAAGAGATGTTCTGCAAAATTGTACAGGATTTGACCGGCGGATATAAAATCACGTATCAAGGCAACGAGATCGACTTCACGCCGCCGTGGCCGCGTGCGTCATTGCTGGAATCCATTGAGAAAGAAACGGGTTACAATTTGTATGGCAAACCGCTAAATGAATTAAAAGAGATCGCCAAGAAATTACACGTGGAGATTGACACCACAATGGGCGTCGGCAAAATCATCGACGAAATTTTTGGCGCGAAGGTCGAGGCCAAGCTCATCCAGCCGGTGTTTATCACCGATCATCCGGTCGAACTGTCGCCGCTGGCGAAAAAGCATCGCTCGAAGCCGGGCCTCGTGGAACGTTTTGAGCCGTTCATCGGTGGAAAAGAGATGGGAAATGCTTTCACGGAGCTTAACGATCCGCTTGATCAGCGCGAGCGCTTTTTAGAGCAGAAAAAGCTAGCCGACATCGGCGACGAGGAAGCACAGCAGTTGGATGAGGATTTTCTCCGCGCGCTGGAATACGGCATGCCGCCGACCACCGGCCTCGGCGTCGGCATTGACCGTCTCGTGATGTTGCTGACGAATCAACCGTCGATTCGCGACGTGCTGCTGTTTCCGCAGATGCGGGCGGAGCAGTACAAGTAATCAGTGGCAGTAATCGGTTAAGTTGTTCTTGCAGATGAGAGCGGAGCAATACAGGCAACGGCGACTACTTGTCTTGGCCGAGGGAGGGTTTAGCAATGGAGCACGACAGCCCGTGGAAAGACGCGGTGGAAGATTTGTTCGAGGATTTTTTATACTCCTTCTTTCCACACATTCACGCAGATATTGATTTTTCCAAAGGCTATGAGTTTTTGGAAAAGGAACTGCAAAAAATTATCAAAACCAGCAAAACCGGCAAGCGCTTTGCCGATAAACTGGTCAAAGTTTTTCTGAAGAACGGCGCAGAAAGATGGCTGCTCATTCACATTGAGATTCAGGGATACAGGGACAAAAAGTTTCCGGAACGAATGTATATCTACAACTATCGCATCTTCGATAAATTCCGGAAAAAGGTTATTAGCCTGGCGCTTTTGACGGACGCCAATCCGGGCTTCCGTCCCAGTGAGTATCGTCGCTCGGACTGGGGATGCGAAGTGATCTTCCGGTATCCAATCGTCAAGATCATTGATTGCCGTGATCGCGTGGCCAAGTTGAAGGCCAGCTCGAATCCATTCGCGATCATCGTGCTGGCCTATTTGAAAACCCTGGAAACGGAAGGCGATATTCAAGCAAGATACGCCTGGAAGAAGCACTTTCTGATAGAACTCTACAAGCGGGGAATGAAACGAGAAAAAATTCTGGCAATTTATAAGTTCATTGATTGGATCATGGAATTGCCAGAACCGTTAAATGCAAAAGTCCATCAAGAAATTAAAACCACTAAGGAGGCTAAAGCCATGCCTTATATCACAACTGCCGAACGAATCGGTATGAAAGAAGGGATGAAAGAAGGGATCAAGCAAAGCATGCCAACAATTCATCAGGCTATCGCTTGGGCGATTCAAGCAAAGTTTGGCAAATCCGGGCAGCCATTGATCAAGCGTGCTTATCAAATGCACGATTTAAAAACGTTGCAAAAGCTGATGGAAAAATTAATGCGCGCCGAGAGCTTGACGGAAGCAAAAAAAGCTTTTGTTCAAAAAAATGGGCGCCGTCGTTGATATGTCCTACGAATTTTTTATTGCCAAGCGTTATCTGCGCTCGAAGCGTCAGGTCAAATTCATCTCGCTCATCACCTACATCTCGATTGCCGGCGTGATGATCGGCACCGCGGCGCTCATCATCGTGCTGTCGGTGATGAACGGTTTCGAGAGCGAGGTGCGCTCGCGCATCATCGGCTTCGATGCCCACGTCAAGCTGCGGACGTATCACGATCGCGGTCTGGAAAATTATGCCGAAGTGCTTGACAAAGTCAAAGGGATTCCGCATATTGTAGCAGCGGCGCCTTATATCATTGAAAAAGCGATGATCATTTCGCGCGAGAGAAAAGAGGGCGCGCAGATCAAAGCCATCGATCCGAAGCTGGAAGCGCAAGTCACCGATCTCGTGCAAAACGTCAACTATGGCACGCTGAATTTGGGTCTGATCGAGAAAGAGGGCGAGCGCGCTTTTCCGGGGATTGTACTCGGATATTCGCTGGCGGATCGGCTAAATGTCGGCTTGGGCGATCGCGTACAACTGCTCTCGGCCGCGGGCATCGACATCGGCGGCTTCGGCTCAATGCCAACGGCACGGACTTTTCGCGTGGCGGGATATTTTCAATCGGGTCTCTATGAATACGACGACAACGTTGCGTTCATCGGAATCCCCGAGGCGCAAAAATTGTTTGAAATGGGCAATAAAGTCAACGGCGTCCAATTCAAGTTGAGCGATATGAGCCTCGCCGGCGAGGTCGGGGAAATGATCGAAGAACGAGTTGGCGGATATCCCTTTACCACGGTGACGTGGTTCGATATGAACAAAAATCTGTTTTCGTGGATGCAATTCGAGAAGTGGATCGCCTTCATCGTGCTCTCGCTTATCATTCTCGTGGCGGCATTCAATATCGTCAGCACGCTGATCATGGTCGTGCTAGAGAAGACGAAAGAAATCGGCATTCTCAAGAGCATGGGCGCGACCAATGAGAGCGTGATGCGAATTTTCATTTATCAGGGTGCAGTAGGCGGCGTGATTGGCGGTGTATTCGGCTTAATCCTCGGATATGCGGTTTGCTGGGCGCAGCTCAAATTTCAATTCTTCTCGCTGCCGCCGGACGTTTATATCATCAGCGCGTTGCCGATTCTCATGAAGCCTTTGGATTTTGTTTTCATTGCCGGCGCCGCGTTGATTCTGTCGTTGATCGCCACTATCTATCCGGCTTATCGCGCCGCGCGGCTCGATCCGATCCAAGCGATCCGTTATGAATAAAGGCGCCCCAAAAGCAATGCTAAAGCCTACGGCCGTAGGCATTGCACTCCGAGTTAAATGTTGATTAGAAATAATGTCCGTCAAGCAACCGATATTAATTACCAGCAATCTGTACAAGAGTTACCCGACCGCCGGCGGCGCGTTGGAAGTGTTGAAAGGCATCGACCTCACGATTTATGCGGGTGAGATCGTTGCCATTGTCGGAGCTTCCGGAGTGGGCAAAAGCACGTTGCTGCACATTCTCGGCGCGCTGGATCGTCCGACCTCCGGCGAAGTTCGAATCGACAGCGCGCCGGTTTCGACGTTCGACGATCGCGCGCTGGCCCAATTCCGCAACCGCACCGTCGGGTTTGTATTTCAATTTCATCACCTCCTGCCGGAATTTAATGCCTTGGAAAACGTCATGATGCCGGCGCTCATTGCCGGACGCAACGGCCGCGATACGGCAAATCGCGCGCGACAATTGTTGGCCGATGTCGGCTTGGCGGCACGCGTCTCACATCGGCCCGGCGAGCTTTCCGGTGGTGAGCAGCAGCGCGTGGCCGTTGCCCGAGCGCTCATGAACGAGCCGCGCGTGGTTTTGGCCGACGAGCCTTCCGGCAATTTGGACCGGCAATCGAGCGAAAGCCTGCACCAACTGCTGTGGGATTTGAGCCGGCGCGATGCGCGCGCCTTCATTATCGTGACGCACAATTCGGAGCTTGCACAAAAGGCCGACCGCGTTATCGAGCTATTCGACGGTCGCATCAAAAAAATTCATCAAAACACAGGCCACTAATGCTCTGCCAAATCTGCAAAAAACGACCGGTCGCCATTTCCTACACGCAGGTGATCAACCAAAAGAAGACCCAGCTTTCCATCTGCGTGAAATGCGCGGAAGAGAAGGGCATCACCAATCCACTGGCCGGGCTGCCGGAGGTGTTTGGCAAGATCGTGGCGAACATTTTGGGCGAGCAAGCGCTCGAGGAAATCGAGGATCGGCCTAAACGCCAAGGCGGCGGCCGGCGCTGTCCGGGATGCAATATTTCGCTCGACGCGTTTGAGAAGACTGGCTTGCTGGGATGCGATCAATGCTACGAAACGTTTGCCAAAGAGCTGACGATTTTACTGCGCCGCATTCACGGCAGCAGCAAGCACATCGGCAGCCGGCCACGGCCGCGGCGCGTCGTTTCGACGGAAAGGGACTTGGGCAAACTGCGCAAAGAGCTGACCGAGGCAATCGGCAAAGAAAAATTCGAACGCGCCGCGGAATTGCGCGATTTGATTCGGGATGCCGAACGTGAAGCCAGCCACAAAACCACGGCCCGCACTCGCAAACAGGCAAAATAACTCCATGAAATCCGATCCCTTCAAAAGTCCCGCCGCGCAATGGCTCGCGTCTTCCAAGACGACGGCGCAAAATTTGAATCATCTCGCCAAACGCCTGCCGGGTTGGCTCGAAGGCGACGCTCCTCATAGCGACATCGTCATTTCCACGCGCGTTCGCCTGGCGCGCAATCTCGCCGATTATCCATTTCCCAACGCCGCGGAACAAAACGAGCTTGTCGAAGGGGTGCAAGAAATATATCGGACTTTGGCGCCCAGCCAGTTGCTCGGCCAAGCCGTATTTTTGGATATGCAAAAGCTCGGCAAGCTCGACCGCAAGTTTTTGGTGGAGCGTCGTTTGATTAGCCCGCCATACGCCGAATCCAGCCACCCCGGAATGCTGGCGGTCGGCGAAGAGGAATACCTCAGCGTGATGGTCAACGAAGAAGACCACTTGCGCATTCAATCGATTCAGCCGGGTCTGAATGTTGAAGAAGCGTGGCGTTTGATCTCGCAACTCGACGACGAGCTGGGTGAGCAGCTCGAGTATGCGTTTACGGATCACTTCGGTTATCTTACCGCATGCCCGACGAACACCGGCACCGGTATGCGCGTTTCGCTCTTCGTGCATTTGCCGGCGCTCGCCATGCTGGAGGAGATCGAATCGGTGCTCGGCAAATTGGCGCCGTCCGAGATCACCGTGCGCGGCTTTTACGGCGAAGGCACCGAAGTGGTCGGCAACATTTTTCAAATTTCCAACCAGCTCACGCTCGGGCGCACCGACGAGAGCATCGTCAAGCGCATGGAAGAAGTGGCCGAAAAACTTTTGTCTTTGGAAGCTGACGGCCGCGAGCGCCTGCTCAACGACCATCGCTTGCGCGTCGAAGACAAAGTCTTTCGCACGATCGGCATTCTGCAAAATGCGCGGATGATCACCTCGTTGGAGTTTCTCAATCTGCTCTCACACTTGCGGCTCGGCATTGACACGGGTTTTATCAAAAACACCGACCGCAGCGTGCTCAATGCGCTCATGGTCATTTTGCAGCCGGCGCACCTGCAAAAAACGCAGCGCGAGGCGCAGGACGACGAGCGCCGCGACATCCGCCGCGCCCAGCTCGTGCGCGAAAGAATTTCGCCGCTTTTTTAAAAAATGCCTCTTTACTTTTTCAAATAGAGTTTGTAGATTGTTTATAAGGCAATTTTATCAAAACTGTCAAACAGCCCATAAAGCTTACTCATTCTGGAGTTTGAAAAATGAAGAATAATTTCTCCAGTCGTGTCCAGATGGTCATCCAATTCTCGCGGGAAGAAGCGCTTCGGCTCGGCCACGATTATATCGGCACCGAGCACCTTCTTCTCGGGCTGATTCGTGAGGGCGAGGGCATCGCCGTGGAGATTCTGCGCAATCTCGGCACAGATTTGGAAGAAATCAAGCGCGCGGTGGAAGATGCCGTCAAATCCACCGGCGAAACCATGACGATTGGCAACATCCCGTTTACCAAACGGGCCGAAAAGATTTTGAAAATGGCTTACGTCGAAGCCGAGAAATACAAATCCGATATTATCGGCACCGAGCATTTGCTGCTGGCGCTCGTCAAAGAGAAGGACGGCGTGGCGGCGCAGGTGCTGCTGAATTTTGACATCACTTACGAAGCGGTGCGCGAGGAGTTGGAGAACATTCTGCGCGGCACGCCCTCGAGCAAAGAGGCGAACCCGCAGCGTTCGAAGACCCCGGCGTTGGATCATTTTGGCCGCGATCTCACCGAGTTGGGGCGCAAGGGCGAGCTGGATCCGATCATCGGCCGCGAGCGCGAAATCGAGCGCGTCGCGCAGATTTTGAGCCGGCGCAAAAAGAACAATCCGGTGTTGATCGGAGAGCCGGGCGTCGGCAAAACCGCGATTGCAGAAGGGTTGGCCTTGCGCATCATCGAGCGGAAAGTGCCGCGCATTTTGCACAATAAGCGCGTGGTCACTCTCGACCTCGGCGCCATCGTCGCCGGCACCAAATATCGCGGCCAGTTCGAAGAGCGCATGAAGGCGATCATGAACGAATTGATGCGTGCGAAAGATGTTATCCTTTTTATAGACGAGTTGCACACCATTGTCGGCGCCGGCGGCGCCAGCGGCTCGTTGGACGCCTCGAATATGTTCAAGCCGGCGTTGTCGCGCGGCGAGCTGCAATGCATCGGCGCCACCACGCTCAACGAATATCGCCAATATATTGAGAAGGATGGCGCGTTGGAAAGGCGCTTCCAGAAAATCATGGTTGATCCCCCCTCCGCCGCAGAAACCATCCAAATCCTCAACGGTCTCAAAGATCGTTACGAAGACCATCACAAAATCCGCTATACCGGCGAAGCCATTAACGCGGCCGTCAAGCTCTCTGAGCGTTATATTACCGACCGCTTCTTGCCAGATAAGGCCATCGACGTTTTGGATGAGACCGGCGCGCGCGTGCATCTCGCCAACATCGTCGTGCCGAAAGAAATCACCGAGCTTGAAGAAGAGATCAAACAAATCCGCAAGGAAAAAGATCTCGTCATTAAAAACCAGGAATTCGAGCGCGCCGCGGTCTTGCGCGATCAGGAAAAGCGCTTGAACCGCAAGCTCGACGCCGCCAAGCGACGCTGGAAAGAAACAGAAGACGAAGTTATTGCCACGGTGCAAGAAGACGACATCGCCGATGTGGTGGCGATGATGACCGGCATACCGGTGCAAAAGGTGGCACAATCCGAGACGGACAAGGTTCTCAAGATGGAAGAGGCGCTGAAAAAGCGCATCGTCGGCCAGGATGACGTGATTCACTTGTTGTGCAAGGCCATCCAACGCACACGCGCCGGACTCAAAGATCCCAATCGCCCGATCGGCTCCTTTATCTTCCTCGGCCCCACCGGCGTCGGCAAAACCCAGCTCGCCAAAGAACTCGCCAAATATCTTTTTGAGAAAGAAGACGCGCTCATTCGTCTCGACATGTCCGAATACATGGAGAAATTCTCGGTGTCGCGCTTGACCGGCGCGCCTCCAGGATACGTTGGTTACGAGGAGGGCGGTCAGCTCACTGAAAAAGTGCGCCGGCATCCTTATGCGGTGGTGCTCTTCGACGAAATCGAGAAGGCGCATCCCGATGTCTTCAATATTCTTTTGCAGATTCTCGACGACGGCAGCTTGACCGACGGTCTCGGCCGCCGTGTCGATTTCAAGAACACCATTCTCATCATGACCTCGAACGCCGGCGCCCGCGAGATCAAAAAGGCCGGCGGCTACGGATTTTCGACGCAAGAAAGCGAAATCGATTATTCGAGGATGCAAAGCAAAATCATGGAAGAGATCAAGCGGCTGTTCAACCCCGAGTTCCTGAATCGCGTCGACGAGCTGGTGGTGTTCCGCAACCTGACCAAAGAGCACATGGAGCAGATCATCGATATCGTCGTCAACGAAATGCTCAACAAGGTTTCGGATCGCCAGATCGCGATCGAGCTGACGAAGGAAGCGAAAGAATTCATTGCTGAAAAAGGCTTCGATCCGGTGTACGGCGCCCGGCCGCTCAAGCGCGTGATTCAGAAATACATCGAGGATCCCATTGCCGAAGAAATGCTGAAAGGGAAATTCAGCGACGGCAGCCAAATCCGCGTGCTCGTACATGACAAGGCGCTCGAATTTATAGAAACCGCCCGCAAGCCGGTGATCAAGAGCGAGGTGAAAAGAGTCAGCCCACCGGACCGGCAAACGCAGCAGCCGGAATCGGTTGAGAACTAACGTGCCGGAATTGATTGCAGAGGCCCGATCTTTCTTCGTGAGGGATCGGGCTTTTCTTATTCAGCCGCAGCTTGCACGGACGGACGCAGCCGGAGAAATCAATATTCAAGGAAGTAAAGATGACTATTTCACGCGCTTTTATCCGCGCTTTCAAATCCATTTTTGAGTTAGCTTTTCCGCTCGATCCTAAAATCACGGTGATGATCGGCGCCAATGAGAGCGGCAAAACCAACATTTTGCGCGCTTTTCAGGCTTTCTCTCCCAGCGCCTATTTTGACAACAGCCTGACCTGCCAATATTCCGACTATTACTACCAGGGCAAATGCCCGGAAGTGGCAATCGAATTTACGCAGATTTCCAAAGACAACCGGCGCGCGTTGCTGCGTTTCAGCGACGCCTTCAAAGACACCGAGAGCTTTCTGATTCGCAAGGACGGGCCGGACGTGGAGAATTATCACGTTTTCATCGCCGAGGCCGAGGTGCCGGTTCGCGAGATGGACAAATTGCTGCAGAGCCTGCCCAAGTTTCTTTTCTTCGACACCATCCCGCTCTTGAAGAGCCGCGCGACGCTGCAAGATTTGATGACCGGCAACGAGCAATTCCGCACCGAGCGCAATTTGCTCCGCATCGGCGGCCTCAACAATCCGGAAATCATTTTTGAAGATTCGACCCGCGGCCGGCGCGCCAGCGAAGAGGCCAGCCGCCTCATTACCCAGCAAATTCGCCAGGTGTGGTCGCAGGAGCCAAGCATCGAGGTGAAGCTCAACGTCAACGGCAACATCATGTATATCGACCTTTCGGACGGCACCACGGTGTTCGATACGCCGGAGTCGCGCAGCCTGGGATTCCGCTGGTATCTTTCTTTTTATATCAATTTCATCGCGCAAACGTTCGAGACGCGCGCCAACGAGTATTTCTTTTTGATCGACGAGCCGGGAATTCATCTGCATCCCGCCGGCCAGAAAGACTTGGCGAAAATGATGGAAGATTTGGCCATAAAAAATCAGCTCATCTACACGACGCATTCGCCGTTCATGATCAATCGCGAGCATCCGGAGCGCGTGCGGTTGGTGTCCAAAGTGAAAAGCGGCACGCGCGTGGATAGCGAAGCCTACCGCGAGAATTGGAAGCCGTTGCGCAGCTCCATCGGCCTCGTCGTCGGCGATCTGTTCTTCTTCAGCGAACGCGGCATCATGGCAGAGCTGCCGGCTAAAAAATTCTCATTCATACGCCGGGCCGCTAAAGAAGAAACTGATAACAAATAGTTTTTTTGCAACGAAAAGGGAACCGCAACTAAAAGCTTTTAGTTCGTTGCGGTTCCCTTTTCGTTGCAGATTACATTAACAATTAAGGAACGTGTCATGCTTAATTCGTTGTGCGATGTTCCCGGCATCCGGGTCGGGCATGCGCACGATGAAACGGCGCGCACGGGTTGCACGGTGATTCTGCCGGATCGTCCGGCGGTTGCGGGAGTCGACGTGCGCGGCTCGGCGCCAGGCTCGCGAGAAATCGAGGCGCTCAAGCCGGTGCGGTTAGTGCAAGAAATCCACGGCGTGTTGCTCACCGGCGGCAGCGCGTTCGGGTTGGATGCAACCGGCGGCGTGCAAAAATATCTCGAAGAGCGCGGCATCGGTTACGACGTGCAAGTCACCAAAGTGCCGATTGTGCCGACCGCTGTTATTTTTGATCTGGCCGTTGGCAATGCCAAAATTCGCCCAACCGCGGAGATGGCTTATCGCGCCTGTATGGAAGCTTCTGCAACCGAAACGCGCATGGGACTTGTCGGCGTCGGTTGCGGGGCGACCGTTGGCAAAATTCGCGGCATACAGCATTGCATGCTCGGCGGCATCGGCATGGCCTCGTGGAAAAGCGGCAATCTTGCCATCGGCGCGCTCGCAGTGGTCAATGCGATAGGGGATATAATCGATCCGCAGAACGGCAAGATCATCGCCGGCGCAAGAAACGATGACGGCTCTTTTGTAGACACGCAACAATATCTCAAATCCAACTTCCTCTCCCCTTTCAAAAGCTGGGGCAACACCACGTTGGCGGTCGTCGCCACGAATGCCGCATTCAAGAAAGAAGCGATCATCAAAATTGCTGAGATGGCGGATGATGGCTTGGCGCGCGCCATTCTTCCATCGCACACACTTTATGACGGCGACATGGTTTTCGCTCTCAGCGTCGGCGATGAGAAAGCTGATGTTATGGCCGTCGGCGCGATTGCAGCGGAGTTAGTGGCGGAGGCGATTGTGCGGGCGGTGAGGGTGAGTAGTTCGCTCATGTAATCATTTTTTCAAAAAATTCATCAGTCACATGATCCTCCCCTACAACAACCTCTTCCCAAAAATCTCCAACAGTGTCTTCATCGCACCAAACGCCACCATCATCGGCGACGTGGAAATCGGCGAGGATGCCAGCATCTGGTTCAACACCGTTGTGCGTGGCGATGTGAATTACATTCGGATTGGCGCAAAGACGAACATTCAGGATTTGTGTATGTGCCACGTCACGCTCAACAAATGGCCGCTCATCATCGGCGAGGGCGTGACCATTGGCCATAGCGCGGTGGTGCATGGCTGCGTGATCAAAGACTACTGTCTCATCGGCATGGGCGCGCGCATTCTCGATGGCGCGCAGGTTGGGCCGTATGCGCTGGTCGCTGCCGGCGCCGTGGTACGCGAAGGCTTTGTTGTGCCGGAATATTCGCTCGTCGCCGGCGTCCCCGCCGAAGTAAAGCGCCGGCTAACGGATAAAGAGATCGAAAATCTGACCGCCTCCGCCGCTCGTTATGTGGGTTACAAAAATACTTATCTTGCCGCGGGAGTGCAACACCATATCTAAGAAAGGCTTTATAACGGAAAGACATGCAAGACAATGTGATAGATAAAAAGCTGAATGAGCAGAAAATACGTCTGCTCGTATTGCTGCATCAACTCGATCAGCTCGCCAATGAAACCGGCAGCAAGGATCAGCGCGAAATTATCACCAATCTCAAAGCGAATCTGAGCGAGCCTTTTCTTTTCGTCGTCGTGGGCGAGGTCAAAGCCGGTAAGAGCAGTTTCATCAACGCGCTGTTGCAGGAGGAGATTTGCGCGGTCAACGCGGCGCCGTGTACGGATCGCATCCAACAAATATTTTATGCCGAGCGAAAAAGCGAACAGGAAGACGGCAAGTATTTCAAGAAGATCGGCTTGCCGCTGGAAATTCTCAAAACCATCGCCATCGTCGATACGCCCGGCACGAACTCTGTTATTGAAAACCATCAAGAGATCACCGAGAAATTCATTCCGGTGAGCGATCTGATTTTCTTCGTTTTTCCGGCAAAAAATCCGCACACGCAATCGGATTGGAAGTTGTTGGATTTCATCAGTAACGAGTGGCATCGCAAGGTCATCTTCGTGCTGCAACAGGCCGATATTGCTTCGCCGGAGGAATTACGGATCAACCGCGATTCGGTTATCACCTACGCGAAGAAAAGGAATATCGAAGCGCCGCGCGTTTTCAGCACTTCGGCCAAACGTGAACTGGAAAATGCCGGCCAGGGTGGGTTCGATGAAATCAGGGAATTTATTCGAGAGTCGGTTACCGGCGGCAGGCACTTTCGGCACAAGCTGCAATCCAATATTTCCTCCGCCCAACAAGTTGCAGCCAACATTCGAAAAAACCTGGACGAGCTGAAGAAACAGCTCGATCTCGATCTGAAAACGCAGCAGCACATCAAAGATCGTCTTTCTTTGGGCAAGGGAAAATCCGCCTACGAAATCGATTCGCTCATCGACAGATTGGCGTTAAACTATGAGCGCATCACCGGCGAGATCAAGGATGATTTCCGCGACGGGCTGTCGCTCACCACGGTGCTGGGAAAATCGGTGGTGGCGATCTTCAAGAAAGATCAATCCCTCGAGTATTGGGTCAAAGATTTGAACCGCCGCTCGAGTGAAAAGCTGAGAAAAACCATCGCCGAGGTTTCCAACGAGGGTGCCTATCATTTCTTTGACGGCATTCACTTGCTGTTGCGCGGGCTTTTGGAGACGCTGGAAACCAGCAAAATGCCGCGCGCACACGACGTCGATATGCTGGTCAAAGTCGGAGAAAATCGCCAGAAGGTCATTGAAGCCGTGATGGCCAAAGTTTCCGATCTGATGAATGAAGATGCATTCTCACATTTTATCAATATCTCGGAGCACCTTGAAAAAATCAGCACGGCCTTCACCGGCGCCGGCGCGCTCGCTCTCATCGGCGGGATCATCGCCTTTACAACCCACACCGCGGTGTTCGACATCACCGGCGGGGCGTTGACGGCCTCGGGACTTTTGATCGCCGGCAGCTCGCTGCTGCTCAAGCGCAAGAACATTCTCAAAAAATTCAATGAGAACCTGGACAAAAGCAACGA
>JBOHQZ010000041.1:0-16516 GCA_050732275.1 bacterium | reverse complement strand
GCTTATTTGAAATTGCCCACCGGCGACCACAGCCGAAATTTGCAGAACGCCATTGCCGCCTTTGAAACCGCTTTGAAAATTTACACTGAAAAAGAATTTCCGGCGGACTGGGCCATGACACAGAACAATCTCGGCGCGGCCTATGCGGATTTGCCTTCCGGCGATCAGAGCGCGAATTTGCAAAAGGCGATTGCCGCTTATGTGGCCGCGCTGCGCGTTCGCACCGAAAAAGACTTCCCGTTGGATTGGGCCGTAACGCAGAACAATTTAGGCGGCGTTTATTGGGCATTGCCCGATGGCGATCCCAATGAAAACCTGCAAAAGGCGATTGCGGCTTACGAAGCCGCGCTGCGCGTTCGCACGGAAAAAGACTTTCCATTGAAATGGGCCATGACGCAAAACAATTTGGGCATTGCGTATGCGAGCTTGACCACCGGCGACCGCACGGAGAATCTGCAAAAAACCATCGCCGCCTTTGATGGCGCTTTGCGCGTGTTTACCAAAGAGAATTTTCCATCCGAATGGGCCTCGACCCAAAACAATTTGGGCAATGCCTATGTTGATTTATCCGCCAATGATCACAAATTGAATCTACGCAAAGCCATCGCTTATTTTGAAAATGCTTTACAAGTCTGGACGGCCGACGCTTTTCCGGAAGAGCACAAGATGGCCGTCCAAAATCTCGAAGACGCGCGAGGCCAGTTGCAGAAGCCGGCGAAGAAATAATTGAGGTGGCCGAACGCCCGGAGTGGCTGACCTGTTTTAGGTATCCGCTCAATCGGCTTAATCCGCTTACAAAAAAACAAAGTAAACAGATTAAGCGGATTTAGCTGATAGAAAAGCAAAAACGAAATTGTGTTGGTTAAACACCTCAACATGCGGGGTAAATTATGCTGGAATTCATCAACAAACTTTTGGCCGAGTTGACCGGATTTGATTTCTGATTTGTTACGGTCAAACAATTCAACACAAAAATTGGACGGAGGAGAACAATGGATGAAAAAGACAACCCCCGCAGCAAAAATTATGACTCGTCATGGGATGATGATTTCGACGACAACAGTGATTTGGCAGATGACGACTATGATGAAGATGCCTTCGAACGCAAAATAGAGCAATGGGAAGAGCGCAACTGGCGGACGTGGCTCAAACAATATTTGACTTTTCCATTCACGGCGATCCGTGAAGAAGATATGGATGCAGATCCATTCAGTGATGAGGATGAAAACAAGCCATTTGCGGTCGATTCAAAGATGACCGTGCTGGAGTTCGGTTATAATGAATTTCACGAAGCCGTGATGGCGCACGTCAAACAAGGGAAAGAAGAGGGCTGGGTGCCGCTGGCGGATTTGAAAGTCACACCCAAAAGTGATCCCAACTATTGGCCCGTGCGGGAGTATGCGGTTTGGTTTGCCAATAGATGAGAAAAATAAGCTATAGGTAAATCCCAACACAGAGCAACCGCAACGCGCGCTCACCGCGAATAAACGCTAATGAACGCGAATTAAAAATTAGCGTCTATTCGCTTTCATTGGCGGTTGCTTTTTTTACAAAGAATTCATTTGTAACTGATTAATCAACTGTACCGCTTGCTGGCCGCTTGTCTGGAAACTCGAGCGTATCTTGATAAGTCACTTTCGTTCGATAGACCACATCGGCAAACGCGGCGGTGACGCGGATGGGGATCGGCATTTCCGCATATTGCGCTTCAATCTTGCGCGTGACTTTAGCGCCTTGGGAAATCGTGAATCGCGCGGCGACTTGCAAAGTTTCCGGCGGCTCGGCATACCAGGAAAAAGTCAGCCTGTCGCGATTATGCTTGTATTTCAATCGCGTTTGGATGTCTTGAATTTCCAAAGTATCGGCCTGAAGCTTTAGATCAACTTGAAACCATCGCCGTGAGCTGACGATCTGCCAATTGGCGAATACCGTATCTCTCTCACCCTGCGCCACCGAATCCACGCCGGAAAATTTCAGCCAATCCGCCTCGAATTTAAGCGGAATTTCATCTTCGTGGATACGTTCGTCGTAATGACGTTTCAATGTATCCGCGGTGAGATCAACCTGGCGAAAGTACTCGTTGCCGATTAGATGCAGCTTGCTCTCGCCTTTGGGCAATTGATATTCGGCATTAACGTGCAGCGCGGCGCGCCAGGTTTGATCATAAGACGGCAGCGCATACAAATAGCCGCCATAACCGACAATAGCCAGCAAGATCACAAAACCTGCCGCGAGACTGCGAAAGGGCTTGAGCAGATTCAAAGCTGATTGAGCGTTGGCGAAGGCATAACCGATCAAATAGAGAATTGGCAAAAACCAAAATGTTACTAATATCGTGAGCACCGCGCTGTACAAGAATGCTTCGAGAAAAGTGTTGATTCCCAATCCAGCTCCGCTCAAAGAGCGTGCCCCCAGAGGGAACATCTCAAAAAACATTAGGCGCCACATCGGGAGGAACGCAGCCACCGTCGCGCCCAATTTGAGCCAGGCATTCGGCACAAAAACCGCCAGGCTCAAGGCGATGAGTGAGAGCGCAGGGTATAAGGCCAGGCGCGCGCCGGAAAGTCCGAACAAAATGGTTAAAATGAAAAGAAAAATTGCGGCTCTTTTGGCATAGACATACGGGTCGGGACTAAATCGCCAAAAGCGTGTGAACTGCGCGCCAAGCCAAACTCCTGCCACCGCCCATAATGCGGTGAACCACAAATAATGATTTAATGGCACCAACCAAGGATACCGTAATCCTTTTATAAATTGCATCAGCGCCTCACCAAGCTGCATAAAAATAGCGAGCAGCAGCATGAAGAAGAAAAGCTTGAAGCCGGAAAATTTTGCCCGCTGACTCTTTTCGATTTGCAGGCGCAGGCGGCGGCTGCGATAAAAAGCCAAAGCACCGAGCGCGAGCGCAAGCACATTTGTCGCCACGAGCAACCAATAAGGAATGAACAGCCGGCCGCCGAAAATTTCCCAGAGCATGTAATTCCCCTTTTTCGCCGCGGGGATGCCTTGCTCTTGATATTTTGTCAACAACCCATCTACCAAATGCCCACTGCGCGCCAGCATGGATTTATCAATAAACTCCATTCCGTCCCGCTGCGTGTGAATCGGTGAGGTGTTGACGCCGGCAGTGAAATCAATGGCCGGAATATTTTTTTTGAGAAACGGCATGTGATCCGAACCGGCGAGGCCTCCGGGGAAGGCAAAATTAAATGAAAAAAAGTGCGTGGGATAATCGAGGCTGTTATATCCTAGCACACGGTCGATGGCATAAGCGTCTTCGACCAACCAAGCCGGCGCCTGGTGCGTGCTGCTCGTTTCGATGAATGGAATGAGCGACTCGGTGCTGCCCGCCATGTCGATTTGCAGCATCAGCTTCACTTTGTCCAGCGCGGCATAATGATCGACAAAATATTTCGATCCCACCAAGCCGCTTTCCTCGCCGCCAAACGCGGCAAATAGAAGCGTAAATCGGCGCGGCCGTTGGCTCCAAACCCGCGCCAACTCGATCACGCACGCGGTGCCGGAACCGTCGTCATTGGCGCCGGGAATTTCCCGGCCGGACGAGTCGATGTGGCCGCCAATGACGATGGTACTGTCCGTAGATCCGTGCAAAATACCAATCGCCACTCCACTGTTGGTGTTGACGGTTCCATTGGCTTCAGGAACGGACATGACGTAAGCGGTATCCGCGCCAAAGCGGCGAAATTGTTCAACCGTCCATTGCAACGCGGCCCGCTCATTCGCCGAGCCCATCGGTCGCGGCCCGATCTTCACGCAAAGGTGCTCCAAATAGGCATAAGCGCTGTCCGCCTCAAACTGCGCGTTTTGCGCGACAGCGCGCGCCGGGAGCAAGCTCATCAAACCGAGCGCGACGATAATCAGATGGCGCATGTTTTCCTCTCTCCTGATTTTATTCTACATTGATTTTGCACATACTAAAAAAGCCTGCCGCCCTCGAACACGATCAGATAACCGTGCGCGAACATCGGGAGGGAACCCATGAAGATGACAGCAACGGTCGCGGCGAAGTTCATGGCGAAATCTTTGCGCAGACGGATGAGAAACCAGAAAAAGTAAGGCAAATAGAGCGTCGCCGCCGTGACCGTGCCGGGCGAGTACCGGGCGTGTACGAGCGTGGCTATAATGTGGAAAATGGCATTGGCAAACATGAACAAGCCCAACCAACCCAGGAACAACATCGCCGCCGCTTTCTCTTTGGAGAGGGTGAAGAGAAGGGAGAGAACGATCGTGATCACGAGGACGGAGACATTCACTTGCAGAAAACTGCGCGTCGTGATGTCCGGCTCGACAAGGTTGTTGAACCAGCTCACGAATGTGGGAGCTTCCTCCACCACGTGCAAAATGAAAACGAGCGGCGCCAGGAGCGCGACTTTTGTGGAAGACGCGCCGGTTAGAATTTTGCCGAAGCTGCTCACCTTAATACTCGCTGAAATACTCGCTGATTGTGTTTTGCCCAAATTACAAGTTTGTTATTTTTAGCGCCTTTGAATTTCCCCAGAAATCGTGCAAAAAGCAAGAAAAATTTCAAAATCCTAACGCGGACGGTATGGATAAACGCGGAAGCCATAGCCGACGACCGTAGGCTTCACGTTGATCGTCGCAATCAAATTATTCAGGAAAAGCCTTTGGCCGAAAAAGCCTACGGCCGTGGGCAAAAATTTAACTTTAAAAAGACTAACTCGCTCCGCCTCTCCCCCTCTCTCATTCCTGTATTTCACTTACCAATTTGTCGGCGCTCACGGCAAATTTTTCGGCATCAACAGCGGCAAACATGCACAAAAAATTTGGCTTCGATTTTGCACATTCTCTTTAAATATAAAAAACTTTTAGCTATTCAGCACACACTTCGATCAAAAACAAATGCTGTAAGCGGATTAAGCGGCTAATGATTCTGGCTAACAAACTCTTTAAATCCGCTTTATCTGCTCGATCCGCTTACAAAAATCTTTTATCTTATTTTACCTTTCAGCGACCCATGAAACTCATAGAATTTGGTACGAAGTCGAGATTGCTCGTCATCTCGGCATTAATATTGTATTTGCTCGGAATGATCTTGCCGGCCTGCCAAAACCGAATGGTCATGCTTCCTGCCGTGCAAGGCCGCCCGCTTTATGGCGTGGACATTTCGAATAATCTCGTGCGCTTCGGCAGCCAGAACCCCGCCACGATAACCAACACCTTCGCCATCTCCGGCCTGTACGACGGCGAGACCATTTTGGGCATCGATTTCCGTGCAACCGACCGCCGGCTTTACGGATTGGGCAGCTCCAATCGAATTTATGTGATCGACACCCTCTCCGGCGGAACCATACCCTTGGGAGCAACCAATTTCTTCCCTGCCATCGTCGGAACCTCTTTCGGGTTCGATTTCAATCCGGTGCCGGATCGCATCCGTCTGCACAGCAATGCGAAACAGGATTTGCGTTTAGACCCGGATACCGGCGTCGTCTCTGCGAGAGACTCCACGCTCGCTTATGCCGTCGGCGATATCAATGCAGCATTCAATGCCTACATCGTTGGCACCGCTTATACCAACAGCGTCGTTGCAGCAAGCTCGACAACTTTATACGCCATTGATTCCAATCTCGGCATTCTGACGATGTTGCCATCGCCCAACAACGGCCAGTTGTACACGGTTGGGCCGCTGGGTGTCGTCATTTCAGATTTTGTCGGTTTTGATATCGGCGGCAAGGATGGCACCGCTTACGCGGCGTTGACGACAGTGGGGAAGCAAGGATCAGGATTATATATAATCGATCTGTTGACCGGCGCGGCAACCTATATTGGCGATATCGGCGGCGGGGTCATTCTGCGCGGCTTGGCAATCAGGCCGTAACTTGAAAGCAACTGTTTGAAAAAACAAAAAAATTAGCTCACGGAAAGGCTACGCCCGTAGGGAACACCACGGAAGCAAAAAGATTCTTTTGATTCATTTCCGTGAGCTGTTCCACTTCCGTGAGCGACTAACTCTTTTTGATTGTCCCGCTTGACGGGATCCGTGTTGGGTTTTCAAATAAAGCCCGGCTTTGTCGCATTACACACTTTGCAACATCTCGCGCCGAATCATTTCAGGAACCTTCCCATTGCCATTGGATTCAAACTTCTCATCATGCGTGTGTGAAACCGCCGGCGCGCGCAGAGTTTCAAACTGCACAAGATCTTTGGTAAAAAGCAGATCCAGCGTCCAATCCAGCGCCACGCGGCACTTCTTCTCGAAGCGCGGCAGCTTGCTCAAGTAAATCGTCCGCCACATCCACCAGGCAAAAAATCCGGAGAAATTATATCCGAAGATTTGCGCCACGCCGGTGCGCCGGCCAATCGCCGCCAGCAGCCCGATGGCCTTAAAGACGAACGGCTTTTTCTTGCCGCCGCGAATCGCCGCGGTGATATTTTGCGCCAAGACTTTGCCTTCGCGGATCGCGTGTTGCGCCGTCGGCGGATAAGGCTTGCCCGTCGGGTCGGGAATCACCGCGCAATCGCCGAGCGCCCACACGCCGGGATAACCCGGCACTTCCATAAACTGATTGACCACCACGCGGCCTTTTTCTTTTTTGCAGGGCAACATTTCCAACAACGGATTCGGCGAAGTGCCGGCCGTCCACACCAAAATATTCGCCTTGACCATCGTCCCATCACTTAGCTCCACGCCGCGATCCGATATGCCTTTCACGCGCGTGTTGACGCGAATTTCAACCTGGCGCTCCGCCAGTTTTTTCTGCGTGTAACGGCCCAGCTTCTCACCCAGCTCCGGCAAAATCACCGCGCCCGGGTGTACCAATACGGTGCGGATGAGCATTTCGCTCAAATGCGGATAAAATTTGGCGGCTTCGCGGAGAAAGTCATTCACGCCAGCAATGGTTTCAACACCGGCAAAACCGCCGCCGGCAACGACAACAGTCAGCAGATGATCGCGGCCGCCGATGGCGCACTCGAAATCGGCTTCTTCGAGATTCTCGATCAGGCGATTGCGCAAATGGATGGCATCGCCGAGCGATTTCATTGTGATCGCGCGCTCTTGCAGGCCGGGCAGATTGAAGAAGTTCGTAATCGCGCCGAGTCCGAGCACGAGATGATCGTATTCCAACTCATGATCGTGCCCCTGCCCTTCCAGGCCGTGCGAGACGATGACGCGCTTTTTCTGAAAATCGATCAGCTCCACGTCGCCGTCGAAGAAGCGCACGCGCTTGAGCATCTTGCGGATCGGATTCACGATGTGGGTGATATCGAGATCGCTCGCCGCCACTTCGTGCAGCATCGGCGTAAATAAAAAAAAGTTTTCTTTATTGACGAGCGTGATTTCAACCTCGGGATCGCGCGCCAGCGTCTTATCCAAGTGCAGCGCCGTATACAACCCGCCAAATCCGCCGCCGAGAATCACCACTTTTTTTCGTCCTTGCGAGCTCATGCCAAAATCTCCATTGGTAAATAGGCAAAATCAGGATTCTGCAATTGGTCGGCAGGCGGGACAAATCCTTACAAAGGAGCGTGAGCGTGTATTGTCTCGGCGGAAGAAATAATTGTTTGATGCTGACTGTTAATTAAAACATGAACATCTATCACCTTCAACACGCCATCCGCCTCGCCATGGAAGCGGAGAAACTCGGGAACCTCCCTATCGGTGCGGTGATTACGTTGGATGATCGCATCATCGGCGCCGGCGGCAATGCCATGCTTGCGCCGGTTTACCAGCCTGGCCGTCACGCCGAAATAGAAGCGTTGAAAAGCGTTCCCGTTGAGCTTTGGCCGCGAGCAAGTGAGATGACCTGCTACACCACGCTCGAGCCTTGCCTGATGTGTCTCGGCACCATCTTGATTCATGGCCTCCGGCGCATTGTCTTTGGCGCCAACGATCCCGTGGGCGGCGGTGGCGGCGTTCTCCCCAATTTGCCCCGCTACTTCAAAGAGCACACCGGCCCCCTCGAATGGCTCGGCCCCGTCGCGCCGGCAGAATGCGATCCGTTATTTCAACGCGCGTTGGCGAGGCTGGGGATTTCGAGTCCGTGAAAAAAGCTTGTAAATGTCGGGTTTTTCGCTTAAATTTTTCTATGGATATCGACATCATCAAGGCAAAAATTCGTGCCAACGAATTCTTGCTGAGCAGCCATGCTGATCACGAAGCTGCAGATGAAAACATTGATATAGCAGAAATTTGCCAAGCGATTTTGAATGGCGGGATTTTAGAAGAATACGCCGATACCGGTCGCGGTGAAAGTTGTCTCATCGTCGGCTTTGCGAATGAGCGCCCGATACACGCTGTCTGCGGTTGGCGCCGTGATCAGGTCGTAGTGATTACTGTTTATATTCCCAAGCCACCAAAGTTTATTGATCCTTGGACACGAGGAAAATGAAATATGAAAAACACGAAATGCCATATCTGTGGGTCTGAAGACTTTGCAGAGCGCAAGGTCGAATACATCTATCGGCGCAACGGCAAGTATTTGATCGTTCGCGATATGCCCTGCGAAGTCTGCTTGCGCTGCGGAGAGCGCTATTACCCTGCAGAAGCTTTGTTGACCGTCGAGGCTCGTTTCAAAGCCATCCACGAGAAACAAAGAGTGCCCAAAGAAACTTTGACAGTTCCGGTAGAGTCGTTCGCACCGGCTGCGGTCTGAGCTGGACACATCTAAACTTGCATTTCGAGACCATCGCAGGTTTTGATATTCCTAATTCAAATCGAAAAAATAACTCGACAATTTGGCTAAAATGGAGGCCACCTTATGCATACGCAATTCACCGCTGAAATCGACGAGCTGGGACGTGTAAGTCTTGCGCCCGAGCTTCTCAGTGCCTTGCAGCTTTCTCCTGGCACAACCCTAGTGTTAGAGCTAAAAAAAGGCAGAATCGTATTAGAGCCGCTGCCAGAAGATCCGGAACTCATCGAAAAGGACGGTCTGCTCGTCGTTCGTCCCCGCATAACCGGGAATATCGCAAACAGGGTTCAGGAGGATCGCGCTGAACGCATCGCACAGTTGAGCAAGGAGCTTGAATGAAAACTCTATTTGATACGAATACGCTCATTGCGGTGTTGGTCGAAAGGCATCCGCATCATTCGCGAGCTTTGCCTTGGCAGAAAAATTGCTCACCTTCAACGTCAAGCATTTTAAAAAAGTTTATCCTGCCATTGCGCACATCGTCGAGGAACCGAGTTGAGTTGCGCTGAAAGAGATCGACCATTTGATTGAGAACTAGCAGCGAGAATCTCGGCAACCTCTCCATCGGCACGGTGATCACGTTGGATGATCGCGTCATCGGCGCCGGCGGCAACGCCATGCTCACGCCGGTTTACCAGCCTGGCCGTCACGCTGAAATCGAAGCGTTGAAAAGCGTTCCCGTTGAGCTGTGGCCGCGGGCAAGCGAAATGGCCTGCTACACCACACTCGAGCCATGCCTGATGTGTCTCGGCACGCTCTTGATTCATGGCCTCCGGCGCATTGTCTTTGGCGCCAACGATCCCGTGGGCGGCGGTGGCGTCGTTCTCTCCCACTTGCCCCGTTACTTCAAAGAGCACACCGGCCCCATCGAATGGCGCGGCCCCATCGCGCCGGCGGAATGCGATCCGCTCTTTCAGCGTGCGTTGGCGAAGTTGGGGATTGCGAGGCCATAAAAAGGCTTGTAAATGTCGTGTTTTTCTCTTAAATTTTTTGTATGAAAATCGAAACCACAATTTCCCTTGAACCGGAGCTTTTGCAATCGCTCAAGCACATTTTAGGCGCCAACGGCCACAGTTCGCTTTCAGAGCTTATTGAGGAGGTGCTGCGCCGTTTTCTTGCCAGTGAGAGACAGAAAACTTACGACCCGCACGAGCTCGAGTTGATCAATCGCAACGCTGATCGGCTCAATCAAGAAGCCGAGGATGTTCTCACTTATCAGACGGAACTGTGAAACGAGGCGAACTTTATCGAGTTTACAAAGGCTCGGCTGAGGACCCCAAAAAATCGCGTGTCTTCGTCGTGGTGAGCCGGCAATTGCTGATCGACTCGCGTTTTTCTACTGTGATTTGTGCACCGGTCTATTCCGTTCACGATGGTTTTTCGACTCAAGTAGAGATCGGGATAGACGATGGACTCAAGCACACCAGCAGCATTCACTGTGATGAATTGATCAGCATTCCGAAAAACAAGCTAACAGATTTTGTTGGCTCCCTTTCCAGTGCAAAGTTAAACCTCGTCGACAAAGCGCTGAAGGCGGCCTTGGCTTTGTCATGAAAAAGCTTTGGGCAACCTTAGTTGACTCACCATGATCACCCAGGAACAAATCCAAGCGACTGTCGATCAAATCGCGCAAAAGTTCAATCCGCTCAAAATCGTTTTGTTCGGCTCGTATGCGCGCGGCGAATCTCATCTCCATAGCGATGTCGATTTGCTCGTCATTCTTGAAGACGGCCATAATGGCAGTGATCCTGAAAGTTGAAGTCGCCTTGAGCATATCACACCAATTCCCGATGGATATTCTCGTGCGCTCGCCACAACAACTGGCCGATCGCTTGCGGATGGGGGATAGTTTTTATCGTGACATCGTCGAGAAAGGGGTGGTACTTTATGAACGCCCTGGTGGCTGAATGGGTTGCCAAAGCCGAGCAGGATTATCATTACAAAAAATTTTCATGCGGCTATGGCCGCCTTTAAATCAGTTCGGCTTGATCTATCTGAATCGCGAAGTTTGCTGACCCACCTTCACACTATCGTTAGAAGAAAACCGTTCATTTCTCCAACGCTTCATGCCGTGATAATTCCAGCGAAGACCGGCATCACGGCGTGGCGAATTTGCCGGGAAATTTCATCTTCTGTAGGACGCCGTAGTCGTTCCACCAATTCACTCTCTCCGCGAACCAACAAATCCGTCATCTCCGGTATTTCTTCTGGACGCGCGGCTACCGTCGCCTGGAAAATCGCGTGCAGGAGGTCGGATTTTGTGGAGTTCGCAAGCTCCTCAAACGCGCCATTGCGAGCTACAAAAACGTGAAGCGATGTGCTGAGCTCCTGCCATGCCATACGCCGACCGGTTTGAAGTGTTTGTCGTAAAAACATAAGCACACCCAGGGGCAAAGGCCAATCGCCTCGAAACTTGGCCGGCCATTTGATGTGCGCTGCGCCAGTCGGATATTCAAACGCATGTTTCCGAAGTGCCTCAGCCACCGGACCGGCGTTAAGCCCCAACTTGCGGGTGAGCGACCCTTCTGATCCGTAGATGAGCGCATCGGAGTAATCAGGAACAATGTAGTCTTGACCATCTCGGAGCCTCAGTACAGTGGCCTCCGAGTTAATCTGTTGAACACCCGTAGGTGTGCGAATAAATTTCTGGCGAGTATAGCCGGTCTGACGAGTGGCACCTCCGAATTTCTCCAAAAAAATCACTACATCATCCCATGTCACCAAGCCCGCCGGCTGATGGCGAATGGCTTTGTGTTGTTCGCTGTATTTGTCGTGAAACGCTTTCCAATTCTGAAATCCACGTTGAACCATTTCGGCCAACTTGTTTTGATCGGCAGTGCTCAGAGGTGCGGCATAGTCTTTGATCAGGAGTCCTTGGAATTCGTCCTGCGGGAGAAGCGCCATCACGCGGGAGTAGACCGACTCAAAGCGTTCTTTTCCCACCAGAGTTTCGGCGATCAACCGTAGTTTTTGGCGCGCAGAGCTATAGGCATCAGCTTCACGGCTATCTTTGACCACAACCGTGTCAACCACGATGGTCTCACGTGACCCAAAGCGATGTACCCGCCCAACTCGTTGTTCCATATCCATCGGGTTCCAAGGCACATCTACATGAATGAGGCGGTGGGCCACTTGCAAGTTGATGCCCTCGCCTCCGGCTCGTGACGAAACCAGGAACTGTGGTCCCGTGCGCTCCCAGAAACGGGCGACTTCTTTTTCGCGCTCTGCATCTGATTGTCCCCCGATGATAAGCGCTGGATGTTGGCCGGTCCTTCTTTCCAAGTAACGCGTCAGAGCAGTTACTGTCTCGATCGGCTGGGCAAATAACACTACCTTTTCACGGGCAATTGAAGCGAGTAAAGCCTCGTCAATTTTCTTCCATTTTTCGTCCCCCGCTGTTTGAACCAACGCCACACCCTCCAAGAGCAATTGCTCCAATTCGGTGTGGTCGAACTTATCAGATTCGCCATCGGCATATTCTTCAATGTCATCCACGGTTGCATCTTGCTGCTGCTTCTCCACTTCGCGTTGAATTCGAGCAAAAAGCTTGTCCAGCGGCTCATCCTTGGCCCCCAGTCGATATGGCCGCATCGTCGCCAGGGCTTGTTTGAGCGCAGAATCTGCGAGAGTCCAGCCAGCCCGGATTGCCTGGCGTGCCAAATATCCCAATCCGGCTTGTGGGCTGGAGGTGGCCCATTGCATGGCCTGCGCGCATCGCCATCCTGCGGCGCGGCGTTGCGCCTCGCTGCGCTGAAAACCAACATCAGATGGTTTATAGAAATCATGGATTCTCTTGATCCACTCGCGATGTGCCTGGCCAAGGTCAATCACCAACGGAGGGTTGACTTGCCGGCTTGGGAAGAGCGGCTGCCCATTCCAGCCGGTCACATCATCCTTGGTGCGGTAGATAACACGGCCAGCAAGTTGGTCGGGGGATTCATCATCTCGTCGCAAAAGGCTCAACAAATTTTCAAAGCGGATTGCATGCCCTTGATGTGGCGTGCCGCTCATCAAAATTACGCGTGCCGGTTCCGGCGTGCGCTGAATCAATTTGTGCACCAAACTATAAGCCTGCGTGGGGTCTCCGGCCTCAGGAGACCATGCCGAGAGGTGATGACACTCGTCTACGATGATCACGTCCCATACCGGTGTCGCCAGTATCTTTTCGTAGTTGTTGCCATGAACGGCCCGGTGGATGCTGGCAATGATGCGCGTGTCCGACATCAACCGTGCATCGGCGTTCTGAGCCGTCCACTGGCGAAAATTCAGCCCCAGACGCTCGAACTCCCGTAACACATTGCCGACCAAACGAGCAGGAGCCAGATAGAGTACGCGCATGGCGGGGTTCTGTGCGAAGAGCTCTTGCAGCAATAGTCCGGCTTCAATCGTTTTGCCCAACCCAACTTCGTCCGCAAGCAGTAAATGCGTCAGGTGTTCGTTCTGCAATACGTGACTAACCAGGCTCACTTGATGCGACAATGTTTCGACTGGCCGGACATCCAGCCGGTGTTGAGGATCTTCGGCGACAAGATAATATGCATAAAGGCGAGCCATGCTTCGGCGCGAGAGCGTCAGCCAGTTCAAATTCTCTGGAGGGAACTGAAGTATCTGTGCGGGTGAGAGAAGAGGCGTCACACGCCGATAATCAATGCCATCCTCAACCTTGGCTTCCACCGAGTTGGCGTCACTCAATAGTCGCCGGGGTGGATCTACCAATGTCAATGTGCGATAGCCAAACTCATTATCTTCACGTAGCAGAGTGCTGGGATGCGTCGTATCGTGCTTCTGAAAGAGATAAGTGGGGGACATAGTCGATGACTAATTTTTAAATCAGCATTCGGGTTCGGCGGGGAATTCTGCCGCTATGGCGCGCAATTCCGTTAACACGACTTCCCGCCGTCGCGCATCGGCGCGGGCAATTCGCTGCTCTTCGGTGGTCACAATGGCATCGGCGATGGAGGTCAAGGGGTCTTGAAAATCGGTAAATGCCGTCTGGATTTCTACTTCGGCCTCGCGATAGGCTTTTTGCAATACACTCCGAGCGGGCGCCTCTGCTATCGCGGCGACTTCGTGTGCCAATTCGCCATAAAGCTCCAAGATACGCTGTTTGACGCCAGGGCCAACATCCTGATGCTTGCTCACAAAATCCTTGCAGGCCTGCCGAATCTTTTTTTCGATGACCTCCACTAGGCGGGCACGCACCTCATCACGCATTTCCCGAGCCATTTCGCGCCCCACCGCCTCAAACTTTTTGGCTTTGGCCTGCAGGGCCTCATACTGAGCCCTCACCATCTTGGCTTGCACGCGCGCGCCTTGTTCCACAGCCCAATTCGTCACTTCATTGGCCAGTTGCAGACAATCATTGCCATACTCACGCGTGCGGGCGCGCACATCACGCAAGATTTCCTTGCCCCAAGCCTCCGCGATTGGCTCTTCAAACCGTAAGGCAAATTCGTTTGGTAAGTTGATGTCACTGGCACCCTGATATCGCCCACCTCTGCGCACGGAAGCGCGTAACGTGGCCCAGTGCGCTGTGCCGATACGCTTCATGTATTTTTCAATGTCGCGGCTGGCTTGTTCACTGGCGATGCCCACCAAGTCTTTGATTCGCTGCGGAACCCCATTCTTGAGAAATTCGCGGTAAGCCCCTTGGCGGCGATGCAGCTCTTCGCGCCGGGGCTGCAAAAAATTTTCTAATTCTTCCCGGAGTCTCTCTGCTTCTTCCCTCGCATGCGCCTGTTCTCCCCATTGTGTTTCGATGAGTCGAAGTTGAGTCGAAAGGCTATCACGGAACAGGCGGGCATGGTCGTTGAGCTGGTCATACAACTGTTGTCTCCGTTTTGCGGCCAAGGAGAGCAAGCTTTGGGTAAATCCGGGAATGCCAGACTGGGTAACATCTTGAAGAAAAGCGTGATCATCATCGTCCTGCGTTACCAAGCGGGTGTACTGCGGCGCTGAGATAGGATGGACTTGCAGAGCAGCCAACAGATTCTGTATTACTTTCTTGCGGGCTTCGGTAGATTCCTCGGGTTGAAGCCATAAATCATTTAACTGTCGCTGCATATCAGACCTCAAACGATCGCGGACTTCTACGCTGATTTCCAAGAAGTGTTCGTATTGTCGCTTGCTTTTGTCGTTTTGATAACGCGTGTAGGCAATGTCATCAATGCGGGTGACGGCTACGATTACTACGGGATCCTCATCCGGCTCATCAACTGAATATAGTAGGCTATTAAGAAACTCCCCCTGTCGCAGCGCTTCTGCCACAGAATCGGTGATACCACGATGGTCAACCACCAGCACCAATGCTTTTGCTTTGTTACGGATCCATCCGCGCGTGATTTCTTTATGTGAGTCGCCAAGGATGCCCACACCGGGTAAATCCACCAAGGTGAGGCCGTGCTGCAAGATCGGTGCTGGCCAGTGAATGACAAGGTTTTTGATAAGGGGAGCCATGAAGCCCACCGCATGATCATACACCGTTTGCTTGAAAAGTTGAAAGGTTTGTGTGCCATCTTGAACGAAACGCCATTTGGGATTTTCCTGCACTTGTAATAAAACACCCCGAATTCTTCGTAACCGATCCTCATCTTCCGGTAGAGAAGTTGTGCCCCATCGCCGTGGCTTGCTGGCAGCTTGTAGCAAAGAGTCAATCAAGTATTTCGGCTCCCGCTCCTGATCCTGACTACCTGTGACCAGTAATTGAGCTCGCCGTCGCCATTGTTGTCGCTTCTCCTCACGCTCTCTATCGAGGCTACGATCGCCTAATTCGTTGGTATCGGATGAAGGATTTTCCATCTCAGGGAGGTCAGTCTCATCCAAGCCTTCAGCCAATGCTTTATCCACCCAATCCGATGGCGGCGTTCCCAATTCAGCTTTGTACATTTGCCCTAGGCCAAAGTAGGTGCGCTGCAACATGCCAACCCCGTGATATTCGACTTCCATTCTGGGCTTTGGCGCATAACTTACTACCAACGCTTGTGCCGTGAGCGGCCCGACTCCGCCTGAGGGAACCAAAGCATGCTTGCCGTCGACAATGGCGTTGAGCAAAGTGCTTTTGCCGACACCGGAACTTCCCAGAAAACACACGACCAGTTCAGTGTCCAGACTGGCTAATCGATTCTGAAGGCGCTCACCATCTTTATCGAACTCCCCTAGTTTCTCTTGGGACATATCTCGGAAGAAAGGACGCGCCCGCCGTGTATACCAGATCAAGAGATCTTTCGTAAATTGGGTAAGGTCAATCATACGATGTCATAACCAAAATTTGAGATTGGGTAACGAAATTATCTATGCTTTGTCACAAAGTACATGCGAAAAGAGCGGTGTATGCTTCAGCAAATCGCGGAGTTGCCACCCTTCGAACCGAATCACTGTGAGTCCGAAATCCTAAAATTCTGTCACATCTTCCGTGATGTGCTTGCTATGTAATCTTGTTTATACACGCTTTGCCGAAATTCTGCGCAATGGAAAAACGGTTGCATTCCGTTTCGGCGCATATTATATTAAAAGAAAAGCAGGTGGGTTTCAAACCAAGGAGCACGTATGTCACAAGAATCAATGATCGCGACCATCAACTCCGAGTTGAAAGGGGCCGATACTGAGACGCTGGGTTTGCTTTTGGAGGTTCTCCGAAAGTCCAAGCCAGGCTTTTCCAAACCGCTGCAAAAGCTTCCAGATGCCATGCCGCATTCTTCCAGTCAGAAAACCGCTTTGTCACAGCGGCTAAAATTTATCGGTGAAAATCTGCTATTCGAAGCCATTGAAAAACTTTCGATCAAAGAGCGTGGCGCGTTGCAGCGTTCCCTGAAGGAACAAAACAAAGAATGGCTGCGAGAAAAATT
>JBOHQZ010000040.1:0-16541 GCA_050732275.1 bacterium | reverse complement strand
ATAAATGTCGCGTTACGAGCGTATCTCATGCGCCACTCGCGGATCCGCGGGTGGCGGGTTCAACCTGGTTTGGTAAGCTTCGCCGGTGCGCATGGCTTCGGCCATGGCGTCGTAGATTTCGAGGATGACGCGCTTGGTGCGGTACTCGCTGTGTTTCTTCTCGTCTTTGCGTTTGACGATGGGAAAGGTTTCCATGATGTAGTCCACGTCGTCGCGGGTGATGCCGTAGAGGTGGAAATAGGCGGCATCCAACTCGCAGCGCAGCAGGAAGCGCCGCTCTTCATCCCAGCGGAAGGGCGGGCCGTCGTAGCCGCAGTCTTTGGCGAAGGGTTCCAAATCCCAGGCGGTGTAGGTGAGTTCGAGGAAACGAGCCCTTACCCAATCGTGTAATGTGGTGTTTGGAAGAGGTAAAACATTATCTTGATATTTTAATTGCGACAACACCGCCAATTGCCTCAAAAATCCATAAGTCAAATGTGTTCCGCCAATCTTTTGTCTTGTGCAATAATCAAAAACAAAACTGTCTATATTTAAAATCAGTAGAAGTATATCTCGTATCTCGATTTCGCCTGTAAATATTAATGGACAGGTATGCCCCACCCCAACCAGCGACATAACCCCGAAAATCGCTGTGCGTTCGTTTGTTGTGTTTGTGATATCGCGAAATCCGATCAACCACTTTTTTTCCCAATTTTCATCGACCCTATCCAAAACAAGACCTTCAGAAACCCAGTACCTCGGCAACACCTTGAAATTCGGATCATTCTTCTGCTCATATGAAACATCGTAGGTTTCCAGCCCATCATAACTTGCCCAGCGATGATCGAAGTGGTGAATCATCTTTGCCTCATACAACGGCAAATACTTTTTATCGTCTTTGCCAAACACATTTCCACACAGCTCCCACCCCTCGACCTCCAACTGCTCGCGCGTGCGGAAGAGGTGCGAGTCATTGGACATGTGAAACATTGTCGCAAATTTGATTCCCCACGGATTTTCTTCCGTTCGAGATAAATCTCGAATTACTTCCGTTGGCGGGCCTTCTTTGATGAGCACCGGCACATGGCGATAAATCTCTTTGGTTAGTTCTGCATCGCGCTTGCTACGAAAGATCGGGCAGGTGCGGGTGTTGGGATTGAGCAAAGCGATGTCTTCGGCAGTCAACGCGAAGTGACGCTGCTCTTCTTGCAGATTAGTTGTATCCAATGCAAAGAAGACGAAATCCGCACCGTGTTGAGCTGGGCGATCATGTCCGGTGAGTGTGAGCAGGCAAAATTTCATACGGCTGTCAACGCCCGGAAAAAGCTTTTTACGATTTTCAAAATCATAAAGCCGCACCAGGCTGCGGTTGTCCATCAAATTCTGAAAGAAAAACTTGGTGGTGTCATCAGTAGCAATGCCGGAGGGCACGATGCAGCCGACGCGTCCACTAGGGTTAATGAGCGAACGTTTTAGCTCGGCAAAGATGGCGTAAGTGTTAATATCACCACGTCCCGTTAATGGATAGCGGCTCGAATCACGCACCAATTGGCTTTCACCTTCGGCCGCACGCCGGTCTTCGCCAAAAGCGTTGTACAGAGCCGGATCATCACTCGCAAGCGCTTCGATCATTTTGCGGCGCTGCGCTGCGTTGGGTGCATTGGCAATTTCGGGACGGCGATTGGCGAACCATTCTTTTTCCTGCAATTTGATGCGTTCCCACGGGGGATTGCCGAGCACCACATCAAAGCCGCCGCTCCAGCCGGTTGCGCGAGATGAATCTCGCGTTACGGATTGGGCCGGGATACGAAATACGTCCGGAAAGGCCAAGTGCCAGTGAAAAAATTTGAATTGACCGGCCAGGCGCTGCACTTCTTCGCGCATCCATTTGGGCATGCTGTGCGGGTTGCGTTCGGTCTGGCGAAACACTTCTTCGGTGATGGGATACGAAAAAGCCTTCGTCTTTTTCCACACAAAAGCGGCGCACCAAGTGTCGGCCAGCAAGCGATTCGAGAGATAACTGCCGGAGCGCACCAGTTCTTCCCATGCCTTTTGTTTCGCCTGAATTGCGGCAAGAGTATCATCGGCCATGGCATTCAAATTCATCATCGCCGTGGCAAAATTCCCCAAGTGTTCCCAGGGTAATCCTTCAGCATCAAACAGCTCCCATTGCCGGCCCTGCCGTTCTTTCTTGTTTTGCTTCTTGTATTCGCTGCACACGGCTTTGTCATCGCCTTCGACGGGCGTGAAAGCTTCGTCGGGAATCCCTTTCGTCAGCAAAGCCGGTGTAGCGCCAAGCAAGCTATTGCCGCATTGAATGCGATGGTCGAGAAAAGACAGCGGCTTGCCAGGCTCCAAGGCTTCCATCCACAGATTGACCTTGCACAACTCCACCGCCATTTCGTTGAGGTCAACGCCGTAAATGCAATGGCCGATCACGTCACGCAAGGCTGGGCGTAGTGCTTCGGGCGCAGGCTCTTCATCGCCAGTACGGATGGCAGCCAGTTTTCTCGCGAGGCGATGCGCTGCGGCAATGAGAAAATGGCCGCTGCCGCAGGCGGGATCGCAGATTTTGAGTTGGAGAATGGCTTTCTCGGGATCGTCTGGCGACATGAATGTCGCGTTACGTAAGATGGGGTCAAGGGCAGAGTCGAGCAGCACTTTGATGAGACTGGTCGGCGTGTAGTAGCTGCCGGTGGTTTTGCGCTCGTGCCCGCTGGCAATGTTTAGTTCGAACGTGCTCGCGGCGAGATTCAATTCAGGATGAAGCTCAAGCAAAGATTCATAAACACTGCCAAGCTCTTCGGCGCCGAGATTTTTGTAATCGACCGCACGTCGCGTGTGGCCATCCGTGATATAAGCCAGCGCGCGAATGGCTTCGAGCAAATCGTGGTTGGCAAGATCAGCCGTTTCCAAATCCGGCAGGGCTTGCGGAGAAAAGAGAAAACTACCCAACGCCGGCAGGCCAAGCTCGGGACAACCGGATTCACTGCCGAGTTTCTGCATGACTAAACGCAGACTGCAGAACAAATCCGCATGACGGGAGCCGCGTTGGCGATGCGCTAAGCGGCGCAAGCGAGAACTGGAGTAATAGCGGGTGTAGGTTTCGGTGCGAGATAAATCTTTCGCGCGAGATGAATCTCGCGCTACGAGCAGCAGGTCGCGGTCTTCTGCGGCAAACATAAAAATCAAACGATAAACCAGGCGCAGCAGTTGGCGGTAATAATCCTGTTTATCGAGCGCGCCAGTGCGCAGCTTTTCGCGCAACATTTGATTGGCAGGGTGGGCCAGAAAGCCGCGACCCAGCGCGGCGATGGCGTCTTTCACACCTTTGCGTAATTCTTCGAGTGCGCGTGTGCCTTGCTCCTGAGCCGTGCGCGACCATTTCTCCAACCAGCAATCTTCTGCACGTTCTGCTTCTACACGCGATTGATGGCAGAGCAGCCACAGCAGCACAAAGTCGGCATAAATTTCTCCGGCCATCATGCTGTGCAGATCAAATTCCACATAAGCTTGGCGTGTGAGGCTCAGATTGTCGCGGAGAATACGGAGTTTGTGGCCATTGGTGACAAATCCCCAGAGATGATTTTCAGCGCGATTGAGGAATTCTTGCAACAGACTGTGCGGACTGCTGCGCGCGGCGCCGGAAACGCCAGCGGTGCGCTTGTCCAAATCGACGCGGAAACCGACAAGATGAATAGGCGTATTTTGCCAAGCGTGAGAAATGGGATAACTCTTGCCCTCGATTTCTGCTGCGCGTGCGGAGGTGAGACGGCCATAGCCCAGTTCTTGAAATAGTGGCAACAACCAACGCTCGCGTGTCAACGAGGTACCGATGTCGCTGTCAGGCAAATTTTCGGCGTGACGCTGAAAGGCGGTCCAAGCTCCGAGCAGTCGACTCCAGGCGCGATTGATCGCTTCATTTATTTTTTCACCGGGCAACAGATGATACGATTCCGGCAACAGTCCTTCCAGTCCGTTGCTGCCTGCGGCAATGCGCTGCAGCAGATCGGGCGGAAGAATGGCGCCTTCGGTGTGGATCGTGGTGAAGAGGTCACGTTGGCGGGTTTGCATGAGTCTATTGTTTTGCTATTCGTTTGACCGTTGGTGACATGAATGTCGCATTATCTTCGTAACTCGACATTTATGTCGAGACTGTTCGCGACATGAATGCCGCATTACGGGGCCGGATGAAATGAGGTTCTCACACCGGCAAATAAATGTAAATTCCGAGCAGGTCGGGCGGCAACACCGGTTCGACGCGATAGCTTGTTCCTTTTATGCGTGCCGCGGTGCGGACGCGCTGATGCGCCGCGAGCAATTCTTCGCCGCGTTGATGCGCGACTTGATGAAGATACGGCCACAGGGTTTCGAAATTCTCTACAACCTGATTGACAAAATGCACGGCCTGCTCGGGCAGCACGTTGCCATGCGGTTCCGCCGCTAAAAGGGATTCGGCGGTTGTCTGTTCTTGCCACTGGGCGTTTTGCGGGGAGCCACGAAACGCCAGAATCTGTGCATCTTCGGCGAGCAACGTTTGCTCATCACCACCGGTGCGAGTGAAGATATGATAACGAAAGCGCGTTAACAGCAATGTGGTGCGCTGCTGCACGCTCTTGGTACGAATCACGCCGCATCGTCGCGCTACGCTCTTGCTCAGTGGATCGAGCGCCGTGTCGAGAATGTAAGTCGCCAGTCCTTCAGTGAAAGGATGCGTGCGGCTCAAGTAGATTTCGCCTTTGTCCACGGGCAGATCGAAACGCGCGCGAAATGCTTTGGCTTGACCGGTGAGATCTTTCAGCGCAGTAGGACTCTCGCGCATATCGACGTCAAGCACGCCGTTTCCACTGAGTGCGGCACCTTGAGCACGCAACGCTTCCTTGACGAAATCTGCGACCTGAAGGTGCGAACCGATAGCAGCGCGCATCGCTTGCAGCTCTTGCGTCACTTCTTCCACTTTGATGGGAACCTGCGCAAATATCGAGCGCGAGCGCTTTTCGCGGTCGTGGGCCGCGTCCCACTCGCAATGCAGCGCTTCTTGTTGCGGTTTGAAAATTTCTTCAAATCCAGGCAGATAAAGTTGAGACTCTGCCCCGCTTTTTTGTCGCAACAGCAGGCCTTCGAAAATGGCTTCCATCACTTGATCCGTGTTGGCAGGCACCGGGACGGAAACCCCCAGTGAGCCGCGAATCGTCTTGTGTTTGCGCAGCAGCACGTCGAGCACGATGCCATCGATCTGGTTATCCAGGCCATAATAAGTGACCACCGCCACTTTTTCCGCTTGCTGGCCGAAGCGATCGACGCGGCCTTCACGCTGTTCGTGCCGTGTCGGATTCCACGAAAGATCGTAATGAAAAACCGCATTGAAATGATCCTGCAGGTTGATGCCTTCGCTCAAGCAATCCGTGCAAACGAGGAGGCGCTTCTGGGCTTGCGCGAGTTGCAGGATTCGCGTTTCACGTTCTGCCGGCGGTAGTGTGCCCGTAACAGCGGCGATGGCAACGTCGTTGGGCAGGTGGCTTCGCAACGCCTCCGCAAGATACTCCGCAGTTGGAATGAAGCGGCAAAAGATGATGAGCTGATAATCCTGTTTGAGCAACTTCTCGATCCAAGGCAAACAGGCTTGCAGTTTCGTGTCTTTTTCTCCTTTTAATGCTTCGGCTTCGCGCGCCATGGCCAGCAATTTCTGTCTATGGCTTTTCTCATCTTCTGCCAGTTCCCCCACATCACTTCCTGGCGTTATGTCGATGCCTTCGTTGGATTTTTGGTCAAGCAAGTCCATCACGGTGGCACGGCCGATTTCATCAGCCTCATCGGCGGTTTCAGTATCGACGCCGGCAGCACGCGTTCGCAAAGTGGTCGCAGCCGCCGCCGGGCTTGAGGCGAGGGAACGCAAAAGCGCCAACGCCGACCACCAACGCACGCGCTCGGTAAATCGAGATTCATCTCGATCCGAAGCTTTGGTCACGGTCTCTCGCGCATAGCGAATGACTTTCTCAAAAAAAGATTTGTATTCCTTGGATAACGTGTAGTGCTTTTCGTCTTCTTCGCGATCGGGGAAACGGGTATCTTCGCCTAAGTAAGCTTTGATGTCGCCACGTCTTCTTTGAATGAAGTGTTGAGATAATCGCCGCCGATGGGACTCATTCTCTTGTCCGGTCAAATCCGTCTGCAGCGTTGCGAAGTCCCGATTCAGAAAAGAGAGCAGCGAACGAAAATGCTCTTCTTTGCCACTATGCGGTGTGGCGGTGACCAAAATGAGATGGCGGTCAGAATCGGCGGCTAATCCCGAAACGAGTTGATAGCGCTGATGGCGGCCACGATGTTTCTCCGTCGCGAACGCGCAAGTGTGGGCTTCGTCAATGACGACGAACTCCGGACAGGTGCGGAGAAATTCGTCCCGCCGGCGGTCGGATTTGATGAAGTCCAGTGAGACAATCACAAAAGGAAAACGCTCGAACAAAGACTCGCCCATCCGGCAATGCTTTTCCAAACGTGAAGCCGTGCTGGGCAGTACCACTTCAAAGTCGAGATGGAATTTGCTGTTGAGTTCTTTCTGCCACTGCTCGGCAAGCTGGGGCGGACACAATACCGCCATGCGCTCGATTTCACCGCGGTCGAGAAGCTCGCGCGCAATGAGGCCCGCTTCAATGGTCTTGCCAATGCCCACATCGTCGGCAATGAGCAGGCGCACCGGATCGAGCTTCAAGGCCATCAGCAGCGGCACCAATTGATAAGGTCGCGGCTCGACGGCAATTTTACCAAAAGATCGAAAGGGTCCGGCGCTGGAACGGAATCCGAGGCGCAAAGCATCACGCAGCAGGCGACTGGAACGATAGTCACCGATCTGGTTGGGATCAGGCAGAGCGAAGCTGGCAGGCGCGATGGGCTCGAGCTGTTTCAGGATGCCGGTGATTTCATCATCGGTACCGCCCAATGGGCGGAGCATCAACATCTCATCATTGGATCCGGGCAGAACAACCCATTCGCGGCCACGGGCTTTGACGAGTGTGCCGATGGTGTAGTCCGCCAGGGGAGCATGATTCATAGGGTGAGTCTATAGTTCAATTGAGTTCGTAACTCGACATTTATGTCGAGACCGCTGAAAATACAAGCACTGATCAGTGCGACATAAATGTCGCATTACGTAACTCGACATTTATGCCGAGCGCGCGACATGAATGTCGCGTTACGGTTTCAGATAACTGAATTTCCATTGTTGCCAGTTTTCTACCAGGCCGGCTTTGACAGGATTGTTCAAAATGTATTCAATAATTCGATAAAGCTCTTCATCATCACGTATATAATGGTCGTAACTTTCGTGGTGCCAAAACTCACCTCCCCGTTCTAAGGCCAAATTGCAAAGCCGCGCTGTGCTGCCTTTCAGCAACCTCAAGGTGTCTGTCAAGGGATACTTTTTTGTTGTTCCGGCAATGTTCGCTGGCGAAACCTCGGAAAATCCGGTGCAGTCGAACAAGAGATGAACGTGATTCGCCATGATGCAATACGCAATGAGAATGTACCTTTTGCCATCGAGTTCGTGAATTTTGGCTGCCACAATTTGAGCGAGGCGCGGCTCTTTCAGCCACAGTGGGCCACTCGACGCCTCATCAAGCAAGTGATCGAATTTGCCGAAATAACGTTTTTCAAGTTTGTATTTTTCTTTTTCGAAATCCTTTGCCGGTAGTCTTTTCTTCAGGGAGTTGATTTCGTGTTCTTTTTCCTTTCGAAGCCGCTCCACAACGGCCGCGGGGAGAGAGCCGGCCAATCGAAAGGTAACGAAAAATATGGCGTCTTTAGGCTGAATATGCGGCAAATTACGCCGGTAGGAGATGACGTCTTCGGACATTTCATTATACCTCCTCAAAGGTGATCTACTTGACGTGAACGTCACGTACTTCGCGCGACATGAATGTCGCATTACGTAACTCGACATTTATGTCGAGACTGTTGGCAGGGCTACAGCCTCTACGCGGCATGAATGTCGCTTTACGAGGCACCAAATACATTAGGATGCTTCTGAATGATCTTCTGCCAATCATCCTGATGGCCGAAACGAATCACCATGTACCCTCGGTCTTCGAGACAATCCAGTTTTGCCTGGTCACGCTCCTGTCTTTCCGGGTAATCATGAAACGGCCCGTCGATATAGACCGCCAGCTTGTAATCATCGAAGAGAAAATCAGGACGGGTCTGGCACGCTTCGATCAAAACTTGCGCATGCGATGGCAGCCGGTAACGATGGGTTTCCAGAAATCTCAACCACTTCCTCTCTAACTCGGAACCGCACTGTTGCAACAGTTTCTCGAGGTGTTCAGCACGCGTATCTGGCGAGGAGGAAACAGCGGTATGCGCCTGCGAGAATTGCAGCAAAACATCGCGAATTGACTGCCGGTCCAAAATTCTGTGATCGTACTGGTTACCGTAACTCATGAGGCAATCATAACAAGCCGCTTCGCAGTCCTCCTTTGCACGTGGTGCTCGTCTTTGATCTGCACCGGTGATGGGATCAAAATGACAAAGCTCCAATGCCTGTTTGGCAACCATAGCAAAAGCTGTCGGATCATTTACCAAGCGTCGCAGCACGCCGGCACCACCTTCGGCAGATTCATAAAGCAAAATGCGCTGGCGATGATCAGCACTTGGCAAAGGTTCGGTGGCCAATTCATTGTCTTCCAGTTGATAGACGACTTGAATGGCATTCTTGAGTGCCGCTTGCAATGAGGCCATCATCCTTTGGTCGAACGGAATGAGCAGCTCTATTAACAGACAGTTCTTGTGATCTTTCACATAGGGAACGACGCGCTCTACACGCGCCGAAAACGCATCTTGATCATCGGCGCGATCGGTCTGTTCGTTGCGTTCCCACAGTCCTTGTTCTCTGTCCAAAAGGAATCCATACTGTGGTTTATTTTTGCGCCGGCGCCATCCCAAATTGATGCGCCAGATCGTGGCGGAATCTCCATAAGTGAGCTTTGCCAACGGTTTCCCTTCATATTCAATAGCCGCGGCACGGAACGACAAGCCTTTGCCATGCTCGGCAAATCGGATCGTGGCCTGCAAATCAAAGCCAAGCCTTAACCGCTCCTCTTCATCAGAATTGATGCGATCTCGTCTTTTTGTCGAGACATTGCGCAAACGAAAGAGCTGAGCCAATTCCGGCGGAAGATGGGCGTCACAAAGCTCGCAATTATCCGGTCCCGCCGCATCAGAAATGGGATGCAGATACCCGCAACGGTCGCAAATCTTCGCGCGGCTCGTTTCCAAACTTTCGTCATCCTGCATCGCCATGATAACCTTATTGATGAGGTAACGCGAGCCTTCGTGGTAAATGACGGAACGTGGACCGAATTCGGAGATCGCCAAGAAGCGGGGGCGCGAAAGGAATTCATCGCGTTGTTTCGTGCGACGGCCGGGAATATAGGCCGACAGTGGCAGGCGGGGAAAGCTGTAGCCGGGCAGAAAACCCTCACTGGCAAAATAGCGATAGCTGTAGAAATCCGATTGGACAACGTTTTCAATCTCGGTGAGAAGTTTCAGTTGCGATTCCGCTTCGCGTCGCAATCTCTCGGCCCGCTTTTTGTCTTCCGCGCTACGGGTGGCGTCTCGAATGATCTTATCTTGCGCTTTTGCTTGCGCCAGCGCGGAACGGTAAAGATTACGCCAGCGTTCGCACGCACTTTCAAAAGCGATGGGGATTTGATTCAAAGCGTCGTGTAACCAACCATCATAATACCAATCAGCGGCTTGCACTTCGTTTTGCACCGAAAGCAAGACTTGCTCAGCTTGTGTCAAAGCGCGGCGCCGCGGCGCTTCTGCTTCTAATGTCTCCCGAACTTCGGCAAGCAAGTCCAGGCTTGGTGATTCGCCACTAAGATCGAGAAGGTCCTTCAATGACTTGCCCAAGCTCAACTGAGCTTCGGCCAGCCAAACGGCATGGACATGCGCGCGAACGAGATCCTCGTTGGCCAAGTCAAGTCGCGGCGGTGTTACCGAACCGCCAACCATGCGTTCCGGCCGCTTAAAGAAGTATTGATCGTGCGAACTTCCTGTCGAGCAATACGTGAAAACCAATGCCGGTTGGCCGCTGCGTCCGGCGCGGCCACTGCGCTGGGCATAATTAGCCGGTGTCGGCGGAACATTGCGCATATTCACGACATTGAGTTGCGCAATATCCACTCCCAATTCCATCGTCGGTGAACAATAAAGAATAGGCAACGCCCCTGAACGAAAGCGTTCTTCGCGCTCGATGCGATCTTCGTACGGCACTTGTGCGGTATGCTCTCGCGCTTCAAAAGCGTGGATTTCAGCAGCCATCGAGCGATAGAATTCAACAAAGAATGGGTTGGTTCTGCCGCCTCCCTCCGGCAGATGGGGTACACGAATTGGATCGTGAAAGGACTGCGTGCCATCGCCGGCATGCCAGGTCATAGCAGAAGCTTTGAGCTGATAGCCTGGAGCATCATTATTGGACTCAGGCTCTATAACTTTTTCCACGATTCCAGCTACATGCAGATTTTTGAGCAGATCGAGAATGATGGCTTCAGCATCTTGAACAGAAAGACGCTGAGAGTGCTCGGGAAAGGTGTTTTTTCTACGCAGGTACAAGCCAAAACCGCCTCGTGGAGAAAGAAAAACATCGCCCTGGTAGTCGGAAGATTTGCGCACGCTTCTGGGATACAAAACGGCGGCATGCGCCATCACTTCATCCTCGTCAATTGCCCAGGGCCAAAGCAGGTGTTGGCTGCTTTGTTGTTGCAACCTTTCCTGAAACACTTGACCAAGGTAATCGACTTTGACGGCTAACTCGCGCCGCATGAAGTCCAGTAAAACTTTGGCGATTTTCACTCTCGTAGCAGGCCGCGCTGTCTGCAATGTGGGGTGACTTTGTTGCCACACATCCGCCGCTTGGCAGACTTCTTCAAGCGAAGAATACTTGATCTCAAGCAGCCCGCATTGTTCAAGGTTGGGAGAAGTGATACGCCAGCCGCGTTTGAGATCCTGATAAATGCGATAGCCCAGCACGTTGCGCAGGGCTTTTTGAGCGTCAATCAAAGCCTGAAATCGCACCGCCGGATTGATGGCGTATGCTGCAACGGGAAGATTGAGCGCGTCGAAAACCTGCTGAGTAATATTCTCGTGGCTTAAGCCCGCGTCTTTGGCTGCCAAAGCCGACCTGAAAATCGCGGAACGTAGCAAGCCAATCTCTACGAAGTCATTTAAATGTCCGGCTTGGAGCGACGCATCCTGCCGATTATCCGTAAAGCTCAATAACTTGCGCGCCGACTTTTCCAGGGTTTCCTGCTTTTTTAGAGAGCGAAGTGCGGATATACTCAGAATCGTCGTCGCGGTGCTTCGGCCTTCCGAGGATAATGAAGCCAGCTTCGAGAAATCATCCCGTTGTCGAAAATTATAGGAGACCCCACATTGCAGACAAAATCGAAATGGCGCTGAGATGAATTGCATCGGTAATCCATCTTCATTCTGGTTGCCGTTTGGTGCAACGCGAATGTGTTGAGGCAAGTAGGTTTTGCGGTCTCGCCGAATGTCTAGGGCGCCACTTTTTTCTTCCAGCCAGTCATCAGGCACACGATTGTTGATCTCTTGAGCCGCCTGCGGCCACGGATTCGTGCTGCTACAGTAAAGAAATCCGGCGCTGTTGGAGTCATCACTTTGTTGGTCATTCAATTCTCGCGGGACAAAACTTGAGGTGCCCAACTCAGGAGCATTCGTTTTGCGGACACAATAATACTCTTGGCCACATTCACGGCAGAAGGCCAGCGGCAACAGAATCTTGTCGCGTGAACCCGGCACAAATTGTTGCCCGGAGATGGTGAGGTATCGTTCGCCCTCATTTTCGAGGGAAGCATAAACGGTATCGCCTTTTCCAATGAACTGATGTAACCGAAACGCGAACGCTTGCGAATCGAGCTGGTAACCCGCCAACAAGTGTTGTTGAATGGCGTGGACACATTTTTCCAACGGCAAAGCGGTCGATTTACTAAGCGCTTTGGCAGCACCATCCTCATCGGCAATGCTTTTGGGCATTGACCTGATCAAACGACCAGACTCTGCTTCTGTGGTTACGCCAAAAGTGCCTTCAATCCAGAGCGAAAGAGGATCCTTGATGAATGCTGCGTAGTCCTTGGGATGAGATAAAGGCGGATCACTAATTCTTGAGGCTAATTGTTTAATAAAGCCAGGATCGTGCAATTTTTTTTCAGGCGTCAAGCGTTGCAAGGTCTCACCGATCACATTTTCGGGCTCGATCACACTACCAAAAATTCGCGAAACAATTTCCGCGACCTGCTGGCGCTGCTCGGCAAAGTTGCCTTCGCCAGCGAGCGTCGCCGAGGTTCCAATACATTGCAATTGATACGCACTCAAAGCATGTTTCACCCGCCGAATGAGGAACGCCACATCAGCGCCTTGACGGCCGCGATAAGTGTGCAACTCGTCGAAAACGAGAAATCTGAGCCCTTGCGCGGCCTGAATCAATTGATGCTCGACTGGTCTTGTCAGAATCAGCTCGAGCATAACATAGTTGGTCAGCAAAATATCCGGTGGATCATCAAGAATGGGTTTTCGTTGTTCGTCAGATTCTTGTCCAGTATATCTCTCGAACTTAATCAGCCCTTTGCCGCCGGGATAACCAAAATTGATATATTTGTTGAGTTCACCAATCTGGCTGTTGGCGAGAGCATTCATCGGATAGACGATAATACCCTGAATTCCTTTTCCGGGACCATTCTTCAAAATGAAATCTACGATGGGGATGACGTAGGCTAGACTTTTTCCCGAGCCTGTACCCGTAGTCAGTACGTAATTTTTTCCACCTTTTGCTTTCTCAATCGCCTCCTGTTGATGCTTGCGCAACTGCAACGGTCGTCCTTTATCATCCGGCTCTTTCTTCATCCGAAAAATCTTTGCGCATTCGGGATGCAAAACGCCCGCTTGCACGAGTTCATCGATCCACAGACCTGGCTCAAACGCAGGATTGAGTTGGACGAGCGGATCAGGCCAAAGAAAGCCTTCCCTTAGGCTGCCGGATACCATTTCTTTGATCCGATCATCGCGGATGTTGATAAAACTTTCGATGTAGGATTTGTAATCATGGATCAGGGAGTTGCGGAATTCAAAGATGTTCATGGTTTCTCCCTTCTTGCATCAGAAGTTCAAAAAGAATACCCTCAAGGCGAGGCAGGCTCTGGGGAAGCATACAGTCCTGAGGGATTTAAACAAACTGCGGGATTGTTACCCCAGAATCGCCCTCTGTTATTTCAACAGAAAGAAAATACAAATTCCGCCATCATTTCACAACACTTTTTTCGAACCAGTGCCAAAAAAAGAGGTGTTGCGGATAACGAAATCAGGAAGCCCCCTGAGAAATATTCATCTTATACTCCGACGGCGAGCAGCCGAACTGCTTGCGAAAACATTTGGCGAAATAATTGGGGGTGTTGAAACCGACCATGTAGGCGATTTCGGCGACCGTGCCGGCGTTCTGTTTCAACAAAGCGACCGCGCGCTGCAGGCGCATGGACAACATGAATTCGCTGACTGATTGGTTGGTCATGTCGGTAAGATCGTGCGAGCGCAAGTCGAGTTTTTCGGGTTCGGTCATGGATGTTCCTTATTTATTTCAACTCACGTGGCTTTTTCGGTTTCAACTTTTTGATACTTTCCGCAGCCGGCAATTCTTCCGGCATCGTGCCGCCAAGCTCTTTGATAGTTTGACGCACTTTAGCGCCGACCTGGCGATGCGTCAAGTTGGCTTTATCCTTTCCCAGAATATTTTCCCGACGCAGTTTCTCTTCCGTTTGTGTGGCGCGAAACAAATTGGCGGCCAGCTCGGTGCTGCCCATGTGATCGAGAATATGCTGGCTCTTTTTCAAGCCTTTGCGTTGATGAATGTTCTGGGCCGTCAGGCCGCCGTAAAGCCCCATGTAGCCGTGGTTTTGGAAAATGGCATAGTCAATCGGCTGGATCACACCGGCGCGCTTGGCGGCATCAGCGAGTTTGAGATTGTGCTTCGTCATTTCATCGCGCAACAACAAGCGCCGCTCATCTTCGATCATCCGATCGGAAAGCTCTTGGCGGCGGGTTTGCACGGCGAAGTAAGTTTGCCCCAGCGCGACGATGTCCTTTTCAGGATCCGCGTTTTGAATGATCAAATAACACGCATACCTCGAGAGGTAAATAGTTTTTACCGTGCGCTTGGCGCCGCTCCCGATTTCGACCATTTCGTTGACATCAATGAAATGGTCTTCCAGACGCTGGCCGCTATTGAAACACGCCACGCGCGCTTTTTGAATGACTTGCTCAAAATTGCGATACTCATTGTATTGCAAGACTTGGGCAAAATCACGGCTCGACCAATACTCTACACCGGCATCGTTTGTTCGCCGGATTTGTTCGAATGGAGAAATATGGCCGGAAGAGTTTTTTTGAATTTCAGTGTTCATGACCGTTCATCCTTATTTATGATTACTGCTAAGTCATTGATTTTACATTGAACATATTTTAGAATTGCAGTTAAACTATTGATTTTTCGTTTGCCACTGCCATTGATGGCGCATTTTTTTCTAAAAAAACACAGTTTAAGTTAGTATAATCAATAAATTGACCATTTCGGTGATATCACCGAAATGGTCGCCCATTTACCGTAGTTGAACGAGGCCGTTGCCATTTTAATTATGTTCACGTCTTCAAAAAACCCGCCAGCGATTATCGTGTAGATGATCTATGGCGATGCGGGCACTGCAACAATAAACTCCGATGTGAACCCACCACCAGCCGATTATTATTTGAAAAGAATATACGGGAAAGAAAAATGAACTGCAATCGAAGAAAATGCAAACAATTCTCCCTCCACGATTCTTTCAAACCGTCCTCAATTTTTCAATAGACACAAAATACAAATTTTGGCATCGTTTCACAACACTTTTTTCGAATCGGCGAAATATGAAAAAAGGGAGATTGCAGATAGCCATCTCAGGAAATCTCCTGAGAAATATTCATCTTATACTCCGACGGTGAGCAACCGAACTGCTTGCGAAAACATTTGGCGAAATAATTGGGGGTGTTGAACCCGACCATGTAGGCGATTTCGGCGACCGTGCCGGCGTTCTGTTTCAACAAAGCGACCGCGCGCTGCAGGCGCATGGATAGAATGAATTCGCCGGCGGATTGGTTGGTCAACGCTTTGAGCTTGCGATGAAGCTGGACGCGGCTCATCCCCACTTCATGGCCAAGGTCTTCGACGGAAAATTCCTCATCGCCGAGATTTTTTTCCACAGCTTCTTTCACCCGATTCAGAAAGCGCTCATCCATAGAAGTAATGGCGATCTCGCTCGGCTGGAGCACGATTTCGCGGCTGAATCTTTCCCGCAATTTGCGGCGTTGCGTGATAAGATTTTTCACCCGCGCCAGCAGTTCCTTGGAGCTGAACGGCTTGGTCAAGTAATCATCAGCGCCGGTCTGCAAACCTTCCAGCTTGTTCTCTTCGCCGCCCATGGCCGTCAACAGAATGACCGGAATGTGGCTGGTTCTCTCGTCGTTTTTCAAAGTGTGGCACAAATCATAGCCATCCATCTCGGGCATCATGACATCGCAGATAATCAAATCGGGAATGGCAGCAGCGGCTTTATTAAAACCGTCACGCCCATTAACGGCTTCCACGACGGCGTAATCTGGTTCCAAGTATTGCCGGATAAAAGCCCGAACTTCTCGGTTGTCTTCCACGATCAAGACGATGTCCTGCTCTTCGTTTTCGCGATCAATATCAGCGGTGGCGGCATGATTGTTTTCCGGCAAGACACCCGAAAAAATCTTCTCCGGGGCGTGAAACGGCAATTCCCGGCCGGCAGGTTCATCTTCCTCAACGATTTGATTCGCCGCCAAATGGTCTTTGCCCAGCGGCAGCGCCACAATAAGCTCTGTGCCCTTTCCCTCCTCGCTGTTCATATCGATTTGCCCATAATGCAACTCCACAATTTCTTTGACCAGAGCCAGTCCGATGCCGGTGCCTGGCTGCAAGTCCTTGGGCAAATTATCGGCGCGGTAAAAACGGTCGAAAATGTGCGACTGTCGATCCGCCGGTATGCCAATGCCGTTGTCCATGATGCTGATACGAACACATTCCACATTCGGTGGAAGTTTTTTGAGCAGCGATATCTGTGACTTCGCCACCGTCACGGTAATTTTTCCACCGGAGTCGGGAGAAATGAACTTGATGGCATTCGAGATCAAGTTGTAAAAAACCTGCTCCATTTTTTCGACATCGTAATAAACTTCCAAATTCTTGTAGCTCGTGCGAAAATCGAGAGTGATCTGCCTCTCTTCAGCCAGTGATTCGAAAACAAAAACGATCCCCTTTAAAAACGGAATCAGATTGCCGCGGCTCGCCTTTAACTCCATCCTGCCGGCCTCGAGCTTGGAAAGATCGAGAAGCTGGTTGATCAGCCGGAGCAAACGGCGGCCATGCTCGAACGCCATGACCAGTTGTTTCTTGATCACCAGATCGGAAATTTTGGCGACGGCATTTTCAAGCGGCCCGAGGA
>JBOHQZ010000039.1:0-16562 GCA_050732275.1 bacterium | reverse complement strand
CTGCGTGCAGTCTGCCCGAGCTTGGAATCGGCAGCATCATCACACCCGAGGCTCCAGAGATGCGCGCCTCGCCGTTGATCTCATCTCCGATTGCATGGCGTAGCACCAACTCCTCGAGCGACATGCCGGTGCCAAATTTTAGCGTGCGCGAGCACAGCCCGCCAATCGTGCGCGCAGCGACTTCGATAATAAAAACACCCTGTTCATTCAAACGCGCCTCGGCGTGAATCGGGCCGTGTTGCAGACCGAGAACTTTACAAGCGTGCGCCACCGCAACGTGAATCGCACGCTGCGTCTTTTCGGGAAGCCGCGATGGGGTCACGTAGATCGTCTCTTCAAAGAACGGCCCTTCGAGCGGATCGGGTTTGTCAAAAATTGCCAAGACATCGAGCTTGCCGCGCGTCAGCAAGCCTTCGACGGCCACTTCGATTCCAGGAATGTAGCTTTCGATGAGAAGCCGTTTCGCCGCGGCGCTGCGCATTTGAAAAAACTCGCGGCTTTGCAATAGCGCGGCAATGCGATGAAAAGCGGCAATAAATTCTTCCGGATTGTTCGCGCGAATGACGCCTCGGCTGCCGGAGAGCAAAAGCGGCTTGAGCACCACCGGAAATTCGATCTGCGGCAGATAGGATTCCGGCGGCGCGGCAATTTTTGCAACATGAAATTTGGGCGAGAGCATGCCGCCGGCGGCGAGGGCGCGGCGCAGCGACAGCTTGTTTCTCGTTTTCTCGGCAGCTTCGAGGCTGTTGCCGGGCAGGCCGAGCTTTTCCGCGAGCATCGCCGCGAGAATGGTCGTATGGTCGTCGGCCGCAATCAACGCATCGATACGTTTTCCCCGAAATGCCGCGAGCGCTTTTTCAACCGCCTCGTGCGGCGACGAAAAGGGAAGTGAAAGCCCCAAATGATCCGGCCATTGCTCTGCCAGCACGTGGCAGCGATTGGAGGCGAGAATCACGTCGATGTTTAACCGCGCTGCGGCCTGCAAAAAATCATCGAGGCGATACGTCGTCGTCGGGACGAGCAGCAGGGTTTGCTTTCGGCGCATGGCAATTATTTCTTTTGTGACGGTGGGACGTATTCCGGCGGCAGCACCGAGCCTTCGCCGAAGAAAAACTGTTCCATGGCCTGATCGAGAACCTTGCTCGCATTCGGGTCGGCGAGGTTCAGGCGATATTCGTTGATGATCATGATTTGTTGCTGCACCCACATTTTCCAGGCTTGCTTTGAAACGTTCTCGTAGATGCGTTGACCTAGCTCGCCCGGCTGCGGTGGCTCATCCAGGCCTTCCATTTCGCGATTGAATTTGACACAGTGAACCATGCGTGGCATATAAACCTCTCTTCATTTGATTGCAAAATTCAAGTGGATTCGAATGTGCGATGAAAGAAATGTATATAATTGATATGAGATAGACAAGAAGATTTTGAGGAACGGCAAATTTTTCTTGACTATTGAATTTAAAGTTTGAAACTTTCAAAAGTCAAAATAAAATTCATGCCTGGAAGCCTTACTACGAAAATGGAACAATATGCGACTCAAAAACAAAGTTGCGATCATTACCGGCGGTGCGAACGGCATTGGCCGGACGACGGCGCTGACCTTTGCGCGCGAGGGCGCGAAAGTAGTCGTTGCCGACATCAATGCAGAAGTTGGCAAAAAAGCCGTTGCGGAAATTTCGACTAACGGCGGCACTGCAATATTTTCGCGCGTGAATGTGGTTGATCCGCAGCAGGTCAATCAGATGGTTGACGCTGCCATCAATGCTTTCGGCAAGATCGATATTCTCATTAATAATGCCGGTATTCTCGCCGATGCCAGGTTGGTCAAAATGGAGCTTGAGCAATGGCAGCGCGTGATTGACGTGAATTTAAAAGGCGTTTTCCTTTGCGGCCAAGTCGTCGCCAGAGTGATGGAAGAGCAGGGCGCCGGCGGGGTGATTCTGAACGCCGCCTCGGTGGTGGGGCTTTACGGAAATTTTGGCCAGTCCAACTACGTCGCTGCGAAAGCCGGCCTCATCGGCATGACGAAAACGTGGGCGCGGGAATTGGGGCGCAAAGGCATTCGCGTCAACGCCGTGGCCCCGGGATTCATCGCCACCGAAATGGTACAGGCGATGCCGGAAAAAGTCATCGCGATGATGAAGGAAAAAACCCCACTGCAAAGAATGGGCACGCCGGAGGACATTGCCAACGCTTATCTCTTTCTTGCCTCGGACGAAGCCGGTTTTATCACCGGAACGGTGCTTTCGGTTGACGGCGGCGTGGTGGTGTGACAAATGAACGCCGAAGTTGGCGCCGGAGTACGGCTGCGCCATGCGCAGTGCTCGTGAAGCCATGGCGTTGTTGCAGTCACGCAAATCGAAAGGGATCTTCACTTTGTAGCGGCCTATCTCGTCGATGTGTGTGTAGTCGCCGGCGACGGTTTCAATCTTCGCAGTCATAATGCCGGGAATGCGCGGCTCCGGCGTCAGTCGCGGCGGGCGATATTTCACCTCGGCCGGGATGCACATAAACTTGTTGCGATACCAGGGCGCTTCCGCATTGCCCATCGGAGTCGCATTTGAACGAAGCCTTTGATCTCCGAGCCTTGATCATCTTTTAACCAGGCATAGGATGGGGTTGGCATAGTTATTCCTTCATGAAAAAAATGTTGTTGGCTGCTCAGTCAGTTTGAACGGATAAAAACACAAAAGGCAGGTAGAAACCCAAAGGTTTTCTACCTGCCTTTTAAAATCGGCGATCCAGTCCGGTGGTCTGGGTTACATATTCGCTACGATCGCCTTGCCAAACTCCGAGCACTTCACTTCTTTCGCGCCTTCCATGAGTCGGGCGAAATCGTAAGTGACGACTTTTTGCTGAATGGTTTTTTCCATCGCCTTCTCAATCAAACGCGCAGCTTCTTTCCAGCCGAGGTATTCGAACATCATGGCGCCGGAGAGAATGACCGAGCCGGGGTTGACTTTATCCTGGCCGGCATATTTTGGTGCGGTGCCATGCGTCGCCTCGAAAATGGCGTAGCCGTTATCGTAGTTGATATTGGCACCTGGCGCGATGCCGATGCCGCCGACTTGCGCAGCCAACGCGTCGGATATATAATCGCCGTTCAGGTTCATGGTGGCAATGACTTCATACTCCGCCGGCCGGGTGAGAATTTGTTGCAAGAAGGCGTCGGCGATGACATCTTTGATCAAAGTTTTTCCCGCGGGCGGATTGCCGCCGCATTCCTCCCAGCTCACGGCTTTGTCAGAAAATTCTTCTTTGGCGAGCTGATAGCCCCAATCGCGAAACGCGCCTTCGGTGAACTTCATAATGTTGCCCTTGTGTACGAGCGTCACCGACTTTCTGCCATGCTCGATGGCGTAGCGAATCGCGGCGCGGATCAAACGTTTGCTGCCTTCGCTCGAGACCGGCTTGACGCCGATACTGGAAGTTTCGGGAAAACGGATTTTCTTCACACCCATTTCGGTTTGCAGCCACGCGATCATTTTTTTCGCTTCCGGCGTGCCGGACATGTATTCGATGCCGGCGTAAATATCTTCGGTATTCTCGCGAAAGATCACCATATCGACCAATTCCGGATGTTTCACCGGCGAGGGCACGCCTTGAAAATAGCGCACGGGCCGCAGACAAACATACAAATCCATCATCTGCCGCAAGGCCACGTTCAAGCTGCGAATACCGCCGCCGACCGGGGTGGTCAACGGGCCTTTGATGGCCACCAGATATTCTTTCATCGCCGCCAGCGTGTCATCCGGCAGCCATACATTTTCGCCGTAAACTTTTAACGATTTTTCGCCGGCAAATACTTCAAACCAAACGATGCGGCGCTTGCCGTTGTAGGCTTTGGCGACCGCGGCATCAAAAACCATTTGGCTCGCGCGCCAAATATCCGGGCCGGTGCCGTCGCCTTCGATGAACGGAATGATCGGTTGATCCGGCACGATCAGCCTACTATTTTGCATTTCAATTTTTTTGCCTTCCTTCGGTGGGGTTAGGCGAGAGTAGTTTCCCATCATAAGCTCCTCATCATTTCCGTGAAAACGTTCATGTTTGAAATAATTTATTCACTGTAACCAAATTGTCGCGCCAAGGCTTCAAGCTTTTGACGGTCATCAGCACTTATTTCAATGCTGATATCGTTGTTATATAAATCTTCTACTGAAAAGCACATCTCGTAGTCGTTCCAATCCAAATTGCCGTAAACAAGGCGAAATTTCCGGAATTTTTCTATGTCGCGATACTGGGTAACCATGGGATTGCGAGCCGACATCAGAAACGGCTCAAAATCAACGACATGGTTTTTGCCGTCGCTGAACCAAAGATGAAGCTTGTATCCGCCAATATACTCAGCGCGGATAATATCAAGTACTTCAATCTTCGATTCATCGATTGACTCATGTATAATTTCTATACTCGAATTATTCTTGCTCATTTGATTCTCCTTCTTATCTGCGTGCAATCGATCTTCTTGCCAAAAAGAAAATAATCAGCCCACTTGCGAACGATGTCTTGTGCATAATGATGCACGACTTTTTCAAAGTCAGAAAGCGGTGGCTCCTGGAGCGGTCTTTTCTTTGAAATCGGCTTAATCAGGATTTTAACAATTTTCCCCTGATCAATGTAGATTTCGGCCCTCATTTCACGATCTTGATAGCGGCCATGGACGTGAATCGGTTCATGTTCACGTGAAAAGAAGTTTATGATGAGACCAAAGTATTCGTATAGCTTCGGCATATATTCATTTGTATATTTACAATGATAACTACATTTATTCTTTCTTTCGATACTTCTCCCACCAACTGCGTAGGCGTTCGCCAATCCCAGCTTCCGCGCCATTCGTCGTCGGCTGGTAATAAAGCGCGTCCGCCAGATTCTCCGGCAAATAATTTTGTTCAACAAAGTGGCCAGGGTAATCGTGCGGATATTTGTAATCGACACCGTAACCTTGCTGTGCCATCAACGGCGTCGGCGCGTTGCGAATGTGTATTGGAATCGGCGCGGCCGGTTTCTCTTGGACATCTTTTGTTGCCGCCGAGAGCGCCATGTAAGAGGCATTGCTTTTCGGAGCCGAAGCCAAATAAGTCGTGGCTTGCGCCAACACCAGCGCGCCCTCCGGCAGGCCGATGTAAGTCACCGCGGTGAAGGCCGACGTTGCCAAAATCAATCCCATGGGATCGGCATTGCCAATATCCTCGCTGGCAAGAATGATCAGCCGGCGTGCGATGAATTTGGGATCTTCCCCGGATTCCAACATGCGCGCGAGATAGTGGAGCGCTGCGTTCGGATCACCGCCACGCACGCTTTTGATGAACGCAGAAATCGTGTCGTAATGATAATCGCCGGCGCGATCATAAAGCAAAGGCTTTTTCTGCACGGCTTCGCGAATGTGCTCGACAGTGAGCCGGCGTTTTCCCGCCGTATCGACGGGAGCAAGTTTGGCAGCCAATTCGAGCGCGCTCAAGGTGGCGCGGCCATCGCCGGCGGCAAGCTGAATCAGCGCACGGCGCGAATCTTCTTCCAATTCGATATTGGCTTTTTTAAGCTGTGCATCCGTCGCGAGCGCGCGCTCAATCACCCGCATCAGCGCTTCGTCATCCAGCGGTTTGAGCGTATAAACCTGGCAGCGTGAGAGCAGCGGCGCAATGACTTCAAACGAAGGGTTCTCCGTGGTCGCGCCGATCAGTGTGATGGTGCCGTCTTCGGCGCTGTGCAACAACGCATCTTGCTGCGCCTTGTTAAACCGATGAATCTCGTCGATAAATAAGACGGTGCGCTTGCCGAGCCGGAGGTTGTTGGCTGCTTTTTCCAAAACCTTGCGCAACTCGGCCACGCCGCTGGAGACGGCGCTCAATATATAAAAATCCGCCTGCATCGCTTTGGCGAGCAGGTGCGCCAATGTAGTTTTGCCGCAGCCCGGCGGGCCCCACAAAATCATCGAGCTCAAATCGCCTTTCTGCAATGCCTCGAAGAGCGCCTTGCCGGGCGCGAGCAGGTGTTCCTGCCCGACAAAATTCTCCAACTGCTGCGGCCGCATGCGGTCTGCAAGAGGCCTTGCTTGTTGAACCGTCTCGCGCGCGGATTTTTCAAACAAATCCATAATCAGTCAATCCGATGCGGATCATCCCAACGAAAAGCGGTCAAGCCGTTCGGCGTTCCGAACCAAATCCAATCATCTTGAACGGCAATGGCATTGACGCGATTGTCGATCAGCCCATCATCCGTCGTGAATTGGCGCCATTCCCGGCGTTGGCGGTTGTATTTAAAAACACCGGTGTCGGTGCCGACCCAAATCGCTTCGGGCTGGGCCAGCAAAGAGTTGATACCCGTGTTGGGAAAACGTTGCCGCGCCGGGCCGGGCAGCCAGGCTTTGTTTTTCATATCGAAAACTTCGACACCGTAAATCGTGCCGAACCAAATCAACGAGTCAGCATGGGAAATTCTTAGCGTTTGCTCATCACGCGGCCCCATGTTATCCGAGAGAAAACCGCCGGTGGCCTTGGCCGTGTCGTAAACAAACGGCCCACGCGCCGTGCCGAGCCATAACAAGTTTTCGGTGCGCTCCAAATCGTAAATTGCGATGTGTAGCAACTGGTCCGGAAGAATGGCCGTAACCTCCAGCGAATCTTTGCCGATGGTGTTGAGCGCAATACGATTCAAACCCAAGTCGGTAGCGGCCCAAAGGAAGCCATTGTCGGCGAGGACATCGTTGACTCGTTCCGAAAGCAAGCCATCGGTGGAAACGATGCGCTTCCAGCGGTCTTTCTTTGGGTCATAAATGTTGATGCCGGCTTCCGTGGCGCAGTAGACTTTGCCGTCCGCCATTGCGAAACGATTCACTTCGTCGCTGCTCATGTCCATATTGAAGCGGGCTTCATAATATCGCCAATCGCCCGATCCCGCCGAGCTCGTGGAGGGATTGCGCCAATAAGTAATGCCGCGCGTCTCCGCCTCAGAAGAATTTTCCAAAAGATCGTTGCGGCCGCCGATCCAAAGGCCGCGATCATCAAAAGCGAGCGCGTCGACTCTTCGCTGAGCCAGGCCGAAAGTCAAAAGCTCCGCACGCTGCACGTACGCATTGGCGCGCCAAGCTCCCAGCCCCCATGTGCCCAACCAAAAACTGTCCCAGTTGTCGCGTACAAAACTCGTCACCTCGGCGCGCCGCAGCCGAAAATCCTGAAAGACACCGGTCGGATCAAACACGTAGCCAGCCGGGACGAAGAAATGCGGAAACAATTGCGGCCGTTGGGCGCGCGAGCCGGACCAAACGATGTCGGCCTCAAGATCCAAATCACTCGTCGGCACAATCACGCTGCCAAGATTATCCACCTTGAACAAGCGCCGTGATCGTGTCTCAAAAAAAATCGCCCGCGGGGCGACGCCGATGGAAATAATCTCGTCGCCGGAGGAGATGCCGATGCTGCCTTTGGAGAAATTGGACCACCGCAGCGAGGAGGGATGCATATTGCTGACACCGGCGCGCGTTGAACACCATAAGAATCCGGTCGAGGCATCATACGCCACCGCGAAAATTTGATTGTCGGCTAAGCCATCACTCATGGTATATGGCGCTTCCCAAACGTTGCGAAAAATATCGTAGCGCAAAATTCCCTCCGAGCTGCCAAAATAAGCGTACTGCGTGCCCACCGACACCGAGCTAATGAATCGCGAAACACCATAGTTTACCCAGTCACCGGGGCGGTAACGGTCATTGCGCGAGGACGGGCGCGGCGTAGAAGTTTGGCTCAGATTGACGGCGAGCAGCAAAGAGGCGAAAATCAAGAGGAAGGTGAGGCGCTTCACGATTTAGTTCTCCACGAAGGGAAACGCGGCATCTGAAATGAAAGAGATGACGATTTTATATAAGCTTCAAGAATTTTAACCGTTGCCGTTCATGGCTTGTTTTTGGTGCGGTGCGAGCAATTTTTTGAATGCTTCAAGGCTCTGAACGGAGATGGCTTCGACGGCCAAATTGTTCAACAATGGTAAGTTATTAGAATTGGTGCAAAAAAGCAACTGCTAAATTAAAAACCCAGACAAGCTGCCTGGGTTATTTGATATTATACCGCTGCAATTTCCGGTGCAAATTGGCGCGGTCGGTGCGTAAGCGCCTCGCCATTTCGCTGACGTTGCCTTTGACCTCCTCGAAAACCTGCTGCAATAACCGGCGCTCGAAATTTTCAACGCGGTCACGTAGCGGCAGCTTCTCATCCGCGTCCATCGATGATGGTGGCCGGGGAACGCCGGTGGCTGGTTTGGCGGTCGAGACGGACAATTCAAAAATCGGCAAAGCTTGGCGCACTTGTTCGGCGGTGATGGTTTCAGCCTCGCCCATGATCATCACCCGCTCGACGATGTTCCGCAGCTCGCGAACGTTGCCCGGCCAATGATAATTTTCCAAAATCGTGTTCGCCTCAGGAGAAAATTGCTTGAGCCGGCGGCCATACGCTGAGGCCAATTGGCTGAGAAAATAATTTGCCAGAATCACGATGTCTTCGCGGCGCTCGCGCAGAGGCGGAACGTTAATGGGGATAACGGCGATACGAAAAAATAAATCGTCGCGAAAGTTTCCGGCTTGAATTTCTTTCTCGAGATTTTTGTTGGTGGCGGCGATCACGCGCACGTCGAAGCGAATCGGCTGCGTGCCGCCGACGCGGAGCAGCTCGTTTTCCTGCAAAACGCGCAGCAGCTTCGCTTGCGTATCCAACGCCATGTCACCGATCTCGTCTAAAAATATAGTGCCGGTGTGTGCCAGCTCGATGAGGCCGATCTTGCGGCGCATGGCGCCGGTAAACGCGCCGCGCTCGTGGCCGAAAAGCTCGCTTTCAATCAGCTCGCGCGGAATGGCGGCGCAATTGACGCGGACAAACGGGGCTAAAGCCCGCTTGCTTTGCCGATGAATCGCTTCCGCAACCAGCTCTTTGCCGGTGCCGTTTTCACCGGTGATCAGCACGCGCGCTTCCGATGGCGCGGCTTTGCGAATGGCGTCACGCAGTTGCTGCATAACCGGCGATTGGCCGACCATCTCGCTTTCGCCGCCAAGTCGCTGGCGAAGCAAATTGCGCTCTTGCTCGAGCTGTTTGCGCTCCGCGAAGTTTTTGACCTCGAGAACAACGCGCTCCGGTTGCAGTGGTTTTTCAAGAAAATTATAGGCGCCAAGCCGCACCGCTTTGACCGCGGTATCGATCTCAGCATGGCCGGAAATCATGATGGTCGGGATCGTCACGCCTATTTCTTGCAGCCGTTGCAAAGTTTCCAGGCCGTCTATGCCGGTTAAGCGCACATCCAAAAACATCAGATCAAATGACTCGCGCTGAATCAAGTCGAGCGCCTGCTCGCCGGAAGTGCAAGTCACGGTGCGATGGCCGAGGTCGCGCAACAAGCCGCTCAGCGTTGCGCCAATTTGCGCGTCATCATCGACGATCAAAATATAAAGTGGCATACTTTTCGTATTTCAATTCCTGCTCTCCGCCAACAAATGTCTAATTTTCTCCGCCGCAGAATGGCTCGCGCGCAAGCGAATGTGCACGGTATGATCCTCGTAATGCTTTTCCATCACGTGTGCGAGCGTGTGCAGCCGAGCTACCAGGGCGGGATTTGAGATCGGCAAATCGACGGTGAGCTCTTCTTCTTCCGCACGCGCGAACTCCAGAATTTTCGCGCGCAGCTCGTCCAGAAACATACCGCGTTCGGCCGAGACAAAAACTGCCGGGCTATGAGCTTCTTGCAAACGGCTGATCAGGCCGTTCTCCTGCAAGGCATCAACTTTATTGAAGACGTGCAACACCGGCAGGTTGTTGAGCTGCAACTCTTCCAACACCTGCCGAACTACGGTGATTTGCTCTTCAAAAAGCGGATGCGTCACGTCGATCACGTGCAGCAACAAATCGGCTTCGCGCGCCTCTTCCAATGTGCTTTTGAACGAGGCGACGAGATGATGCGGCAATTTGCGGATGAAGCCGACCGTGTCGATGAGCAGAACCGTAGCGTGGTTCGCTTCCGCCGGCCCGTTTGGAAAATTAAGATGGCGCACGGTGGAATCGAGCGTGGCAAACAAACGATTTTCGACAAAAACCTCGGCGTCGGTGAGCACATTGAGCAGAGTTGACTTCCCAACGTTCGTATATCCCACTAAGGCTGCTTTGTACACGCCTTCGCGGCGCTGCCGGCGCACGGCGCGTTGCTGCTCGATTTTTTGCAAATCTTTTTGCAAATGGCTGATGCGCTGGCGCACGAGACGGCGATCCATTTCGAGCTGGGTCTCGCCGGGGCCGCGCGTGCCGATGCCGCCAACCTGCCGGGAGAAGTGCGTCCATTGCCGGGTGAGCCGCGGCAGCAGATATTGCAACTGCGCCAATTCCACCTGCGTGCGCGCCTCGCGGCTTTTGGCGCGGCGCGCGAAAATGTCCAAAATCAAGCCGCTGCGGTCGATGATTTTGGTGTCGCAAAGCTTTTCCAGATTTTTGGCCTGCGCCGGCGAGAGATCGTCGTCAAAAATCAGGACGTCGAGGTTTTGCTCGTGTACGAGGTTGGCGGCAAACTCGGCCTTGCCTTTGCCGATGAAATAAGCCGGATCGATGCGGGGCCGCGCGTGCGTGATCGTATCCACCACCTCGGCACCGGCGGTGTCGGCAAGCTGCGCCAATTCACGCAACGAGTCTTCGCATTCATAACGTGAAACGCCGTTGCTGATGGTGCCGATCAACGAAGCGCGTTCGCGGATGGGAGGATGGGGAATTTCGTACATAAAGTAAAGGGCAAATTACAAAAGGCAAAAGTGATTGACTATTTCGGTGGTTCGAATAAAGAGTTTTGAAATTGGCCATTAATTTCAATTTGTCTCTTCTGTTCGACTGTAATTTGATGGATGCCTCGATTAACGGATTCACGTCGTCGCTGAATAGGCAAACGATGTTCTATCCAAACCCATTCTTGAAGGCCGGTAGAATCCCTGAAGACGTTGCAGAATTTGCCGCCTATATATTCAGTTCCGACGAATTCAATCGGACCCTTCAACCAACTTCCTAAACGGGCTTGAATATTCGATTCAAAGGCGGCTCGCAAGTCTGGCAACTGAGGATAGGTAAGCGTTCCCGAATAGTAATTCCAAACGACGAATTTACCAAGATCATAAACGGTTGTATTCCAATGCGGCGTTCCAAGATAGTATTGATCTATTTTGAAACGAGCCGTATCAATATGGTATTCAAAATAAGGTACAAACGCTTTATCCGACCTGCCGTTGACGACTACGGAATCATAGTCAATGTAGTGTATGGAAGTTATTCCTTGAATGTTCATGATTTCGCGTCCAGGCAGAGAGCGTGAAGGTGCCGTAATCGGTTCAGGATAAGGTGAGGTTGATTGTTCACAGGAAACCAAGCACAACCAAGATATACTGACCAAAACGCGGGCGGCTCGTGATAATCTGCGCATTGAAAGCATGGCGTATTCACTTTGTCAAGATTGAAGTGGCGTCATGAGACGAAGCAACACCGATACTTCTTGTTGATGCCCTACCGCTTCGCGCCAGCCACATCTCGACGATCATCGCGATAATGGCGGCGGCCAAAAAATACGGCCATAGCTCAGAACCAAACCGCGCTTGCCGCACTGCGGCCACAACATCGACTTCAGGCGAGATGAAGGCAACCGAGTTGCCGCCCATCGCAGATTTCCAATCCTGATCGGCCAGCGGCGGCAGTTTCAATTCGACCGGATTGAAATTGACTGCCCACGCCTGCAAAAGCTTCCCGGTGCGCGAAAGCGAATCATCTGCCGCCTGCCACAAGCGATATAAGCCGGGTTGCTCGACTTCGGCATAGCGCACTTGATAATTCTGGCCCACGACTTGAACCGGCGCTTTGCGGCGGTCGCCGTCGGGCAATTCAACTTCAACGGCGGCAGCCGGGACGCGCAGATTCGTCACCAATTCCTCGCCGACGAATTGCGACTCACGCTGGTTGTCGCGGCTTTGGGTCATGTACGAAATGCACCGATGCACCAGCGGCGCAAACAAACCCTTGAAAGCAAAATCTGACCATCTCTCGGTGGCGGCCGATGTGAAAATGAGTATCAGGCCGCTGTCGACGCGACGCTCGACGAGAAACGGATAGCCGTTGGCATATTCCATGATCGGGGTAGTGCCGCTGCCGAGCCGCATCTGCACGGCGAAGCGAAAGAGCGGCGAGTCAAGTCGCGGCGCTTTGTCGCTCTTCTCAAATATTCCTGAAAAAACCGGATGCGAAAAATCAATCCGGCCAAGCTTCATAACGTTGTCGTTGGTCGAAGCCAAACCGTTGGCGGCCAACTGTCCCATCGTCTCGCCAAACGCGCCCGCGCCGAGGCGTGAAAGTAGAAGCGCATTGTAGCTGCGCAGATCCACTTCGCTGCCGAGAAAAATCATTACGCCGCCGCCGTTTTTGAGATAATTAATCAAACGTTGTGCCACGGCTTCGGATAGGCGCGGCACATTCGCCAGCACGATGCCGTCGTAATTTTCAAAACGCTCAGCGGCAACATTGTCGGCGGCAATTTCACGCCAGGCGTCCGCTGTTCGTTCGTTTTGGCGGAACGGATCAAAGGCCAGACGAATGTAAGCCAGATCGTCCGGCGTTTCGCTGGCGGCGAGCACGCGGCGCTGCGGCGGAATAAAAAAAGCAAAGCTGCGAACGTTGTCCAGCAGCAGATCGTCGTCTTCCAATTCAATCCGGCCGAAAATATATCCGGTGGTATCCGGCACGGCGCGGAAGATCACGCGGCGCTCGCTGCCGGCCGGCACTTCGACGGTTTGTTGCGCGACGCGCTTGCCATTCAAAAAAAGATGAACGAGCCGGTTGTTGAGATCGCGCTGGCCGTTATTGGCAATCGTTGCCACCGCCTCGAAAGTTTTGCCGCGCTCGAAGATTTGGTTGCTGAGCGTCGCCGCTTGCAGCGACAAATTGCTCGCCACGGTTTTGTCGAAGCGGATGACGTAGCCGCGCAAGCCGCGAATGGATTCGCTCTGGCTAGGCGCTGCTTCAGATTTTGCCGGCAGCTCGGCGCGGCCATCCGAGAGCACGTAAATCTCGCGATTGACATTGCGCGAATTTGCGAGTTTCTCGTGCGCCAAAGCCAACGCGCCGGCAAGATCGGTTTCGCCGGAGGTTTGCGGCACGGCGGCGACCAATTCGGCAAGCCGTTCCGGTGAGAGCAAGGCCGTAGCGGTGATGAGGCGCGCCGGTTTGGCTGCGGTGATCAAATAAATCTCATCGCCAGGCGCAAACGCTTCGGCGAGGTGCTGCGCTTGATTGCGCGCTTGCGCCAACAGCGACGCGCCTTCCGGTGCAGCGGCCATGCTCAGGGAATTGTCAATAATAACAATAGCCGTGGCTGCAGCGCGTTGAGCCAAGGCCGTCTGTTCGTGGCGCAAGGTCGGCCGTGTGAACGCCAACACCAGCAAAGCGACGATCAGCATACGCAACAATAGCAACAACAGTTGCCGCAATTTGAGCTGGCGAATTTTTTCTTTCTCAAGACGTTTTAAAAAAGCGATGGTGCTGACAGTGACGATGCGCAGTTTCCGGCGCGTCAATAAATGAATGAGAAGCGGGAGAGCGATGGCAGCGAGTGCCCAAAGCAAGGTGGTATTGATGAAACCGAACATTAGATTCCGGATTTAAAAACAAACTTATTTGGTATTTGATGCGGCAATTTTTCCGGCGAATTGAAACACCTCAACCCGCAGAAGGTAAATCTTCATATCCCAAAATACACAGCTTTTATGAAAACAACAACGGGAATGTTTTACAACTGCTCACTCCTTTGTACTTTATTAATTATATCTACGTTCCCATACTGCTCAATTCTTGCCATCCGCTCCGCTGCAAAACCCAACCCAACGATAAGCCACAACGCCATCGTAATCTCTTCATCGGCAAAGCTCCAATCAAAAAAGCTCGCCAACAAATAACCGATGAAAGCGCAAAATGCGCCAAGCACGGTGTCGCGGAGATACGAATCGGGAATGTGTCGCCATGCCAAATAGAGCTTCTTGCCGATTGTCACTAGAAGCCAAACAAATGCGCCAAGGCCGATGCTCCCGCCGGTGATCGCCATCTGCAAAAAATTGTTGTGGACGTGGCCGATATGAAACGGATGTTTGCCAAGGTCGGCGCCGGCCGGCGCGAAAGCGGGATACAACTCCACCAAATCCCGCCAGCCCCAACCCAGCCACGGCTGTGCTACAAAAATCCGCCAGCCGGTCTGCCATTGCAGCAAACGACCGTTTACGCTTTTGTCACCCTGCACATCGAACATGTCAATCAGCCGCTCTTGCAAATCCGGCGGGCTGGCCACGATGACGAGTAGCAAAGTGAGGAAAAAATAAATCAACAAGCGGCGTTCCTTCAAAGCGGCCAAAATGAGCGATCCGAGGGACAATCCCAGCAAAGCACTGCGCACGCCGGCAAGAATGAACGCGACAGCGATGACGAGCAACAGCAGGGTGAAATAAAATTTTTCGAGAAAAAACTCCGACCGGCCGGCGGCATGCAACTCCTGCCTGAACGAAGAGCGAACGGCGAGCAACATGAGCAGCGACATCATGATCACAACGCCGTAAGTCACCGTAATGCCGTGCGTGGCCCAACGCAGGCGCGTATCTTCGAGCGTGCTGCGCACGATTTCAAAAATGCCCATGATCGCCAACGAAAGCGCCAAAACGGCGTGCGACCATAGCAAGCGCCGGCGACCGTTGATCAACCACATCGTCAGGTACAGAATGATGATCAGGCCCAGCTTGCGCAGATTGAACAGGCTCGCCCACGGATATTCCGAAAGCACCGACGACAGCGCGAGAGCGAGCACAAACACGACATACGAAGTGCCTACGCCACTGCCGGCCAGCGCCGTTCGATTGATCCATGCATGCAAGACAAAGAACAAGAGGCAAAACGCCAGTGCGATTTGAGTGCCGGCAATCGAAATCTGGCTAAAGGCCAGCGTAATCAGGAAAAAACCGTAAGCAAAGCGTTCGGCATAGCATTGCAAATGAAGTTGAATTTGCTGGCGTGTTTGTCCGAAAAATTTGAAATCCTTGTTAAGCAAGTCCGACTGCGCAAAAATTAAGACGCCAGCTTCCGCAATAACTGCAGCGGATTGAAAGATTTTCGTTTTTTGACCGCTTCCACCGGCAGCGGCTCCGGCACTTTTAATTCTTCGCCGGCCAAAGCCAGGCGCGGGTTTTCATAAAAAATGCGGTTGGCGACGCGATCGCCCCAAAGATCGCGAACGAGCTTGTAATCTTCGCCCATGCACACTTTGCGCGAACGGATGTTATGCCCATCGCTGCCAAAGAAATGGATGAGACGGCTGTTCATCAGCGCCGTTGCCAGCGCCGCGACGCCTTCGCCGTATTTGCCGGTCAAGCTGCCGGCGTTCATTTGAAACAGCGCGCCGCGTTGGGCAAATTCATAGGCGCGACTCGGGTTTTTCAGAATACCGACGTTGCGCTCCGGGTGCGCGATGACCGGCGTTTTGCCGTCGAGAATGAGCTGAAAAAATATATCGTCCACCCCGCGCGGAATGCCCTGCATCGGAAACTCCACCAAAAAATAACGGCCGTTGTGGTTAAATGTGGAAATCCGGTGACTCAGCTCCATATCCGGCTGATAGTAAATCTCGCACGCGAGGTGCAGCTTCAAGTTGATTTTTTCAGCCTGTAGGCGGCGCCGCATCTCGGCAAATTTTTCGAGAATTTGCGCTTCGAATTTTTGATATTGGCTGTTGTCAAGAATGTGGTGAGTAACTTGAAGCTCCGTGGTGCCGTCAGCCACCGCCTGGCGCGCCATCTCCATAGACTCATCCCAATTCTGCGCACCATCGTCGATGCCTGGCAGCAAATGCGAATGCAAATCGATCATGAATTTTCCTGAATTTTGCAACGAAAAGAAAACTGCAACGAAAAATTTTATTACAAGGCGATGCAGTAATTACCGATGGACTACAAGACATGTCATGCTGAAAGCATCTTGTTTGTTGTCAAGCACTGTGCTGGATTGAAAAAAGATTCTTCCAGAATGACATCGTTGCTATTTGTAATCTGAGTCAGCACGTTGCAAGCCCAATTCAAGCAGTACTCGGCGTTGCCGCGCCGTGAATCGCCTCGGCGAATTCGCGAATGAGCTGCACGCCGCCGTTTTTTTCCAAAATATTTCCGGTCACAACAAAAGAGGCGCCGGCTTTGACGCGCTTTTCGGCTTCTTCCGGCGTGCGGATGCCGCCGCCGACGATCACCGGGATATTCACGTAGCTCGACACGGCTTTGACCATCTCCGGCGTCACCGCGAGATCCGCGCCGCTGCCGGCTTCCAGATATACCAAACGCATCCCCAAAAATTCCGCCGCCAAGGCGGTGGCTTGCGCGATGTCATTTTTTTGGCGCGGGATGGGCCGGGAGTTACTCATAAATTCGGCGGAAGTGACGCGGCCGGATTCGATGAGCATGTAGCCGGTTGGAATCGGCTCGAGGCCGAGCAACCGAATGATCGGCGCCGCCAGTAATTGCACGCCGATCAAGTAATCGGG
>JBOHQZ010000038.1:0-16706 GCA_050732275.1 bacterium | reverse complement strand
GATGCGGCGATGAACCTGCGCAACTACTATCCGGATTTTGTGGCGGTCGATACGGCCGGCACGCATTGGCTGCTGGAAACCAAAGGCCAGCAAACCGAGGAGGTTTCGCACAAAGATCACGCTGCTGAAATGTGGTGTGAAAATGCAACCGCTTTGGCCGGCACAAAATGGCAATACCTGAAAATCATGCAGAAAGAGTTTGAAAATTTGCGGCCGGATTCATTGTCTGATTTGCTCGTTATTCGGCAACCCTCATCATAGTTGAATGGAAAGGAAAAAAACGAATGAACTTAACAAAGACTTTTATCATACTGCTTCTTCCTTTCATCTGGCTTCGCAATGCCTCTTCACAGTCTGACAGCACCAAGCACTACGACGCACCGATCATCACCGTCGCGCAATGGGGCGGCACGCCGGCCCAAGATACCTTGCGCCTGCACGAAATAAAGTTCATCACCCTGCATCACGGCGGGGAAGAATTCAAGCAGGACAAAGATTTTGCAACGTATTTGGTCAACTTGCAAAACTGGTCGCGTGGCGAGAAGAAGTGGATCGATATTCCTTATCACTATCTGATCGACTTCGAGGGAAAAATCTACGAAGGCCGCGACATTCGTTATGCGGGTGACACGAACACGGCGTATGATCCCACCGGCCACGCGCTGGTTTGTTTGCCGGGAAATTACGAGATTCAGGAGTCGAATGATAAACAGCTTCGTGCCGTCATCGACATTTGCGTTTGGCTTTGTTTGAAATACAAGCTGTCGCCGGAGGTCATCAAAGGACACAAGGACGTGGCAGAGGGAACGGTTTGCCCGGGCAAAAATTTGTATGCTTTCCTCGAGAATGGATTTATCAAAAAGGAAGTGGCGCAGCGACTGAAGGAATTCAAGAGAAATTAGAATTGTTGGACTCAGGGTAAATCGACGATGGCTACATTCCCAACACGAACGAGCCGCAACCGATCAGAAAAAAGTTTATCCGCCGAGCTTCACCGAAACCACCGAGTGTCACCGAGAAGTTTTTTCGGCGAATCTCGGTGTCTTCGGTGTTTCTCGGTGGAAAAGTTTTTGCTTTTTTTTGCAAGAACCCCGCTTGTAATTGACTACGCCAGGTTTTCAGGCAAGCTGAAAATTGGGCCGCTTCACACCAGCCTGTATTTGACAGGATAACAGGATCAACTGGATTGAATTTTAATCCGGTCAATCCTGTTTATCCAGTCAGAAAAACTTAGAATTTTTTCTAACTTTCGACCAAACTCTCCTGCCTTGTCACTTTGACAATATTTAGCAATTTTCATCGCAAATCGACCTAAATCAACGACTTTTGTCTGTCATTTTGACGAGCGCTGATTTAGGACGGGATGCCCTTATTCCCTGTTTTTTCTAAAATAAGCTCCCCAAAAAACGTTTGGCATTTTTTTTGTATTGAAGATGGTGTGTGTTTTATTTTCAGCATTTTGCTGTACGCGAAGACCACGCGTCTGCATACAGCTTGGCGAAATTTTTAGGAAAGATAAAAGTTTATGACTCTCGATAAATTTACCTTGAAAGCGCAAGAAGCGGTGGTGCGGGCGCAACAGATGGCGATGGAGCACAATCATCAACAGCTCGAGGCCGAGCATTTGCTGAAATCTTTGCTCGATGATCCCGAAGGCGTGCCGTCGGCGATTTTAAAAAAGCTCGGTGCCAACATCGCACAGCTTGCCAGCCGCACAACTGATGAGTTGCGCAAGCTGCCACGCGTCCACACCAGCGTTGCTGCCGGCAGCATTTACGTCTCGCCACGCGTGAACAACGTGTTCACTGCGGCGATGAATGAAATGCGCCAATTGAAGGACGAGTACGTCAGCACCGAACATTTGTTGATCGCGCTCACCGAGGAAAAGGCCCCGCAAGGCGGGGCGGCGGAGATTTTGAAATCGCAAGGCGTGACGCGCGATGCGATTTACCGCGTGCTGAAAGATATTCGCGGCTCGCAACGCGTGGTGGATCAAACGCCGGAGGACAAGTATCAGGCCTTGCAGCGCTTCGGTCGCGATCTCACCGAGCTGGCGCGGCGCGGCAAACTCGATCCGGTGATCGGCCGCGACGAGGAAATTCGCCGCGCCATTCAGGTGCTCTCGCGGCGCACCAAAAATAATCCCGTGCTCGTTGGCGATCCCGGCGTCGGCAAGACCGCGCTCATCGAAGGCATCGCGCAGCGCGTGGCCAACGGCGACGTGCCGGAGTCGCTCAAAAACAAGCGTGTCATTCAGCTCGACATCGGCGCCTTGATTGCCGGCACCAAATATCGCGGCGAATTTGAAGAGCGCTTGAAAGCCGTGCTCAAAGAAATTCAAGAAGCGGATGGTCATGTCATACTTTTTATAGATGAACTGCACACGGTGGTCGGCGCCGGCGCGGCGGAAGGCGCCGTCGATGCGGCAAATATGCTGAAGCCGATGCTGGCGCGCGGCGAGCTTCGCCTGATCGGCGCCACCACGCTGGATGAGTATCGCAAATACATTGAAAAAGACAAAGCGCTCGAGCGCCGTTTTCAACCGGTGTTGGTGGATGAGCCTTCGGTTGATGAAACCATTTCAATCCTGCGCGGATTGAAAGAGCGTTACGAAGTGCATCACGGCGTGCGCATTATGGATTCGGCGATCGTGGCAGCGGCGACGCTGTCGCAGCGTTACATCACCGAACGTTTTTTGCCGGACAAGGCGATTGATTTGATCGACGAGGCCGCAGCCAAATTGCGCACGGAAATTGACTCCATGCCGGAGGAGATTGACGAGATCGAGCGCCGCAGCAAGCAGTTGGAGATCGAGCTGGTCGCGTTGAAAAAAGAAAAAGATTCGGCTTCGCGAGAGCGCGCCGAAAAGCTGAAAATCGAGCTGGCAAATCTCAAAGAACAATCCAGCCAATTGAAAGGCCGCTGGCAGGTCGAGAAAGACGTCATCAAGCAGATTCACGCGGTCAAAGAGCAGATCGAGGCCGCCAAGATCGAAACCGAAAAAGCGGAGCGCGCCGGCGATTTGAACAAAGCCGCGGAGCTGAAGTACGGCCGGCTCATCGAGCTGAACAAGCAGCTCGAAACGCTCAATCAAAAGCTGGTTGAGCTGCACCGCGACGGCGCGCTGTTGAAACAGGAAGTGAGCGACGAGGATATTGCCGGCGTCGTGGCGCGCTGGACCGGCATTCCGGTGACGCGCATGCTCGAAAGCGAAAAGCAGAAAATTTTGCACATCGCCGATCGTTTGCAGGAGCGCGTGGTGGGCCAGGAGGAAGCCGTCGAAGCGATTTCGCTGGCGGTGCGGCGTTCGCGCGCCGGCATGAGCGAAGAGAATCGGCCCATCGGCTCGTTCATTTTTCTCGGCCCGACCGGCGTCGGCAAAACCGAACTGGCCCGGGCGCTGGCGGAAGTTCTGTTCGATGACGAGAATGCGATGGTGCGCCTCGATATGTCGGAATACATGGAGCAATTCAACGTCTCGCGCTTGATCGGCGCGCCGCCGGGATACGTTGGTTACGACGAAGGCGGCCAGCTCACCGAAGCCGTCAGGCGGCGCCCTTATTCGGTGGTGCTGTTGGACGAAATCGAGAAGGCGCATTCGGAGGTTTTCAATATTCTCTTGCAAATCTTGGAAGACGGGCGTTTGACCGACAGCAAAGGGCACGTGGTCAATTTCAAAAACGCCATGATCATCATGACCTCGAATATCGCAGCGGATTACATTATGCAGCGCTTCCAGAATATCAATGATGCCAACCGCGAGCGCCTTTACGAAGCGGCGCGGACGGAAGTGCTGCAAATTTTGAAACAGAAATTGCGGCCGGAGTTTTTGAACCGCGTCGATGAAGTCATCATGTTTCGCCCGCTGTCGCGCGAGCATATTCACCAGATCGTCTCGATCCAATTCGAGCGCACCGTGCGCAAAACGCTGTTGCGCCAAGGATTGGACGGCACTCTGACCGAGCGCGCGAAGGATTATCTGGCCGACAAAGGCTACGACCCGGTGTTCGGCGCGCGCCCACTGAAGCGCGTTATGCAAAAGGAGCTGGTCAACGAGATTGCCACGCGCATTCTCGCAGGCGAGCTGCGGAAAGGCGCCGTGGTGAAAATCGATGCGACGGACTCGCGGCTGCTGTTTGGATGGTGAACTTTTCGTAAAAACCTGCAACGGACGAATTAAGACCAACGGATAAAAAATCCGTTGGCGCTGTTTTGCTTTTGCAGTTTCAGAAGACTAAAAGCCGGATTGAAATTTCTACAGTGTGACAAAAAATGGATAAAGATAAAAAGTTAACTCCGGAAGAAGCCGAGGCCATTTCAAATGGAAACGCTGCTGAAGCTTCAGGCTCCGATGAGTTTGCAATTGAAATCGAGGGCGAAGCGCCGGAATCCGCTCCGCAAACTGCGGTCGTGGAACCTGAAAAGGGCCAACCTGCTGACCCCCTCGCCGAACTGCAAAATCGTTTTCTGCGTTTGGCCGCGGATTTTGCTAATTATAAACGACGCACCGAAGCCGAGCGTGCGGAAATCGCTGACTGGGCGCGACGAGAGATGGCACTAAGTCTGCTGCCAATTCTTGATGATTTTGGGTTGATGATGGAATACGACACGCAGCACCCCGAGCGCCTGTCAGAAGGCGCCAAGCTGATTCGCCAAAAAATGATGGAACTTTTAATCAAGCAAGGCTTAGAAAAGATTGAAGCGCTCAAGCAGCCGTATGATTATGAGCGCCACGAAGCGGTGTTGAGCCAGCCGGTGCAAGACCAGGCGCTTGATCATGTTGTGCTCTCGGTCATGCAGGACGGCTACATGCTCAAAGGCAAAGTTTTGCGGCCGAGCAAGGTGATCGTCGGCCGCTTTGAAACGGATGTCAAATTAACAGAAAGTGAAAAAATTGACGAAACCGAGGAGAATAATCGGGAACCGAATTGATAAACCTTCGTTAAAAGGACTATAAAAATTAATCGAGGAAGACTGTCAGGGTGTTCACCCTGTGAGGGTGAGGTTTTGTGCACAAACGGCTTGCCCACGGGCGTACATCATTGGCAGTCGCGAACTTTGCATTGACGAGGTAAGCATCATGACGCGAAGACAATTGCAGTCTTATAAAAAGCTTTTGGAAAAGCAACGGGCTGAAATCTTGCGGGAGCTGGCGCACGAGCATCGTGATTATCGTGAGATGGCTGAAGAAGTGGCGTCGGATTTGTACGACCGCGCGACCATCGACGGCTCCAAAGAGATTTCCGCGCTGTTGGCGCACGAGGATAGCCACCGCTGGTTGGCGATCAATGCCGCTTTGGCCAAAATCGAATCCGGCGAGTACGGCAAGTGTGACGAGTGCGGCCAGCCCATTGACGCGGCGCGCTTACAGGCCGTGCCCACCGCGGCTTTCTGCCTGCGCTGCCAAAGAAACTACGAAGCGCGCGTGCGCGAGCACGGCTCCGGCGCCGCGCTGAGCTCAGAAGAGAAGTGGGAAGAGAATTATTGGGGTGATTGAGGGGTCCCGGCTCTCCACGAGTGCAGGTTTTGTGGGTTGCTTTGCAAGAAATTTATAACCGGTGGTCATCGGCTCTTGATAATGTAGCTCGGTCAAGAGATGGTGGCCGCCGGTTTTTGTTTTTTCACCGATTTTTATTTTCCCGTTGCAAACTGGGTTCAGGAATTGCCACAGCAGCGCCGCGATCTCCGGGGATTGAATGCGGAGTTTGAGACGGAGCCCCATATCTTTTTGTGCGGCTTCACGCTGGCTCATGTCATAGCAACTGCGCACCTCATCAGTAACGAACGCATCAAACAGCCTGCGGCCAAGATCCTGCACGGCCTGCTCTTCCGGCGAAGGCGCCTTTCGGTGTATACCGCCGGAACGTAGCAGGGCGATTTGCAAATCCTTCAGGCGACTTTCCAATGCCGACTCATCAAACGGAAAGCGCATAGTGGCGCGCCTCGCCGGCCGGCGAGCGCACGACCGCCACCGGATATTCGCGCCCAGCGCCGAGGCCGATTTCCAACTCGAAGCCGAGATAGTTCATAGCGGCAAGAGAATCTGCGTCACCCAAAGCTAATGCTTTTCCATCGTCTGTTTCAGCTTAACGATTTCTTCATCCGAAAGGCCGGTGATTTCAGCAATCAGCGCTACTTCAAATCCTTTCGCAAGCATCTTTTGGGCGGTCTGGATTTGATCTTCCAGCTTGCCTTCCAGCTTGCCTTCCAGCTTGCCTTTTTCGAAGATTTCTTGCTTTTCTTTTTTTATAGCGGTAATCAACATGGCGTGTACCTCCTCTTTACTTTCATAAATTCGTTCAAGTTTGTCATAATCTTCTTCCGGAATTCTTTCATGCTGGCTCAATTGCGCAAACCAATTTACAAGAAGGGAAATGGCGGCTTTGTCCTTTTCCCTGTCGAATACCTCTAACAACTCGGTTACGAGTAACTCAATGTCGTAATATGTCTCCGCCAAAAACAACATGGAAACGATGTTCTTGATTTTCAACAACATTTCCCGGCTATACTCATTCTCCGCAATCTTGAAATACTCAAAACTTACTCCATAGCGACCAAGATACTCATGGCCGTCGATCAACTCCGCAATCTTCACTGGCGCAGTCCACTCAGCGTCGCCATTATACAGCAAGATCGGGAAGACCGGCGACAACATCTTCGTGTTGGGAGTAGATTCTACATAATCCATCCAAAAGTTGGTGATATAATTCAGAATGCCTAAGCGCGTGAAACGCTCGACTTTGGATTTGAATTCCAACAGGATGACGACGAAAATATCTTTCTGCTTCAGCTTGATTTTGTAGATGATGTCACTGGCCGTTTCCTTATAATGCTCAGAGATGAATGACTTTTCCAAACGTTCGCAGGTATCGAAATCCAGATCCTTAACCCAATCCTCGGTCACAAAACTTTCCAACAATTGTCGAAAGATCGTCTTGTTCTTGAACAAGCGCTTATAACCTTTGTCGTGAATCTGGTGCATATCTCAAGATGACAAAATCAGAGAAAAAAATCAATGAATTTCTAATGCGCCTTCAGCACCACGATGGTCATGTCATCGTGCTGCGGATGGTCGCCGGCGAATTGGCGAACTTCATCGAAAGCATGCTGCACCAATTGTTCGGCGGAGCCATTGTCGTTGCGATGCAGCAAATCGAGAAACCGGTCCGTGCCAAATTCTTCGAGATCGCGATTCATCGCTTCGGTGAAACCATCCGTATAGAAAACCAGCGTGTCGCCGGGGGAAAGCTGCAGCTCGCCTTCCACTAAAGTCTTCGTAAAAATATCGCCTTTTTCCAAACCCAGGCCGATGCCGGCGGTTTGCAAGAGCCGCGTCTCGCTTTGGCCGCTGCTGAAAACGATGGCGGGATTGTGGCCGGCGCGGGCAAATTTCAACAGCCGGTGCTTGCTATCGAGCACGGCGTAGAACATGCTGACGTACCAACTGCGCTCGATGGAGCGATACATCAAGTGATTGACTTTGCTCAAGACGTGTTTCGGTGAGGGATCTTCTTCAGCATGCGATTGCAAAATGCCTTTGGTCAACGTCATGTAAATGGCTGCAGGCACGCCTTTGCCGGAAACGTCGCCGACGGCGATGCCGAGCTTGCCGTCGCGCATATCGACGAAATCAAAATAATCGCCGCCGACTTCGAGCGCGGGCAAACACGCGCCGGCAATATCAAAGCCGGCGATCTTCGGCTGTTCCTTGGGCAAGAGATGGAGCTGCACGCGGCGGGCGATCTCCAATTCTTTTTGCATGCGCACGCGTTCTTTGATGCGGCGAACGTGCGCCGGCTCGTCCTCCGGCTTGTAATTAAATTCTTTTCCACGACGCGCGCCGGTCCACCCGATGACGAGCAATCCGAGCAACAAGACAATACCGGCGATTCCGGAGCCGATGAAAAATGGCGCGGCGCTGCCGAGCAAAGGCCCGATCTGATTCAGCGCGGCAATCAGCGCGCCGGAAGTCATGGACGCCAGCAAGCCGTAGCGCCAGAAAATGAAGCCCTGCGCCAATCCCAAAGCAATAAATGGAATGAGCGCAAACGGCGCCGGCCGAAAGGTATATGTTTCGCTGAAAAAGATCAGGAAAAATCCGTAAAGCACACCGGCGACAATGATGGCGGGCGCCGGGGATTTGAACATGCGGCGCAGCGCGGAAATCAAAAATAGGCGAAACACCAGCTCGTCATAAAGCGCCGTCAACAGCATGAAAACGACAATGGAGATGAACGGCAGATAGCCGTCAAATACGTTGGCCGTATTGAAGCTCAAGCGCGGCAAAGCGCCGAACTGATGAATCATCATGTAGGTGATGAGCTGAATGCTTCCAAAAATAATTAAGCCCAATGCGAAACCCACTGGCAGCTCCCGACCGATATTTTTGGTGATCCATCGCCGGTTGAAAAGGCTATCGACGCCGGAGAGCAATTTCGGCCGATCGGTGCGAACGAATTGCTCGCCGACCGTCCACGCGCCGAGCGTCATGAGCGCCATGATACTGTAGGTAAAAACAATTTGAATCCCCAATAGAATGAATTTCGAGTATAACGGGCTAATCGGACCGAAATTCGCGCCGACTCCAAAGCGTGCCCAGAGATTCAGCGCCCATGCCAACACCGAGAAAAAAACGATGCTACCGAGCCACAAACCGGTGCGGACTCCGATTTCGCCCTCGTGATATTTGCGCAGGAACGCTATCGCTGAGGCGAAGAGCAACACCACCAGAACCACGACCGAAACGGTATTGAGCAGCAGGTTGGCCGCGCCAACCAGGCCGGAGGCGGCGATAAAGTCCTGCGGATCGCGATACCAACGAAACAACCCGGAAAGTTTTGTGCCGGCGACGTGTACTTCAAGAACTTCCGCGCCCGATCCAAGCTCGGGGCCCGTGCGGATAAAAATCAGCCGGTGATCGGTGCGTTTCGGCTTTTTGGTGCTGGTCGATTGTTCCAATTTGAAATCGGCAAAACGGACTCCCGGCCAGCTTTGCAAAGTAGTTTCCGCCATTTGCCGCGCGGCTTCGGCGCTCACGGAGTCGCCGGCAGCCGAGTCCGGCAGCGTATGGCTAAAAGCACGCAACTGTCCGCTGGGCGAAACGCGAACTTGAAAAAGCTCTTGCTGCTGATCGCGTGGCACGTTGCGATAATAATCGAATCGCCACCACGAAAGCGGTAAACGTTCCTCGCGGCTCAGCTCGAGCACCGGCTTCACGCCGAACAGGCCCATCAAATAATCCAGCGCGGAAACGTCGTAAGCAAAAAGCGCATCGCAAAAAAAATCGCCGACGTCAAAGCCTTGCTGTTTAAGGTAATTTTCAGCGACGGTTCTCGCTTCGCCGCGCGTGAGCTGGGGCCGGCTGGCAAAATAGGGATTTACCTGCGGCATCAAATAAGCGCCGGCGGCTAAACCGATTATCGCAGCAATCGCAACCAACAACCGGCGAGACGTATACCCTTTTTCCATAGATTCTCCGGAGCAGAAACTGCCTTGAGATTACATTCGCGGTTTTGAATAATTACAACAAAAAGGGAACAACAACGAAAAAATTTTTGTTGCACTTCCCCTACGGGCGTAGCCTTTTCGTTGCGAGATTATTTACCAGACCGGCATGTCACGAGTTATTTACGTTGCTCTTTTATGCTTTGTTGCCATGTGCAAGCTCAAGGCGCGGCACTTTTCCACGAGCTCGAGAATCATCTCGTAACGGACGAACGGCGTGATCAAATAAATGCCGTTGAAGTAATCCAACACGCTTTCTAAAATCTCCGCGGCAACGGTCACGCCTTCGCGGCGGGCGCGCTCGCCTTCGAAACGGTACAGGCGCTCGCGCACTTTCAGAGGAATCTCGATGCCCGGCACTTCGTTGTGCAGAAAGTCGGCGTTGCGGCCGCTGACCAACGGCATGATGCCGATAAAAACGGGAATTTCAAACTCGCGTGTGGCCTCATGAATCTCGCGCACCTGGCGCCAGTCGAAAATCGGTTGGGTCATCACAAAATCAGCGCCGAGCTGAACCTTCTTACGCAAACGATTGACCTGAGTTTCAATGCGCTCGGCATTCGGATTGAACGCGACGCCGACAGTGAAGCGGGTGCTCTGCTTCATGGCGCGGCCGGAAAATGCGATGCCCTGATTCATCTTCTCGATCATGGCGATCAAGTTGAACGAGTTGAGATCATACACCGAGGTGGCGCCGGGCTGGTCGCCAAATTTCGCCGGATCGCCGGTGAGCGCCAGCACGGTGTCCATGCCGAGCGCGTACAATCCCATCAGCTCCGCTTGCATGCCGATGAGATTGCGGTCACGGCAGGAAAGATGAATGATGAGCGGCAAGCCGGTTTTTTGTTTGACGAGATGGCCGAGCGCCATGTTGCTCATGCGCGTGATGCCGAGCGAGCTGTCGGCCATCGTCAGCGCATCGATCCCGGCGCGTTTCAGCTCGACGGCGCCGCGGATGATGCTCTCGTGCTCCAAATCACGCGGCGGATCAAGCTCGACGATAACGGCTGGCTTTTTTCTGACATTTTTCAAAAACTCCGGCTCGGTGATGGCTTGCGCCGGCGGCAGCTCATGCTTAACGTGGACGATGGCTTGTTTTTGCCGCACCGGTTCGAGTCCGCGCAAAGCAACGGCCATGGCGCGAATGTGTTCCGGCGTAGTGCCGCAGCAACCGCCAATCAGGCGCACGCCTTGCTCGCGCAGCCTGAGCGCGCTTTCGGCAAAGTATTCCGGTGTGGAAAGATAAATGTAACGGCCATCGACAAACGCCGGCAATCCGGCGTTGGGAAAAGCCGAGAGCACGAGGCTGTCGTCCAACGGAACTTCGCGCAAGGCGTGCAGGATGCCGGTCGGTCCTTTCGCACAATTGATGCCCACGACATCGGCGCCCAGATCGCGCAAGCGGCGAAAGGCGGTGGTGATGTGCTGGCTGTCGCGAGTATAGCCATCCTCATCAGCAACGACTTGCGCGATAATCGGCAAATCAGTCAACCGCTGTGTTTCGATCACTGCAATTTCGAGATCGTTCACTCTGCTGAATGTCTCAAAAATGAGTGCGTCTGGACCAGCGGCAACCAACGCCGTAATTTGCTCCGCGAAGGCATCACGCATGACGGCCGCTTCGATCTCGTCGCTTTCGCGATCACGCGGCGGCCCGACCGAGGCCAGCACATACGCTTTGCCATCGGCGGCCTCGCGAGCAAGACGAACCGCGGCCTGATTGATTTCCAGGACTCGTCGCTCCAATCCAAAGCGCGCCAGCTTGCAGCGATTGGCGGTGAAGCTGTTGGTCTCCAGCGCTTGCGCACCGGCCTCGACATAAGCCCGGTGAATATTTTGAATGATCGCCGGTTGCGTGAGATTAAGCTCGTCATAGCTCTGCGCGAGCGGAATCCCCTGGGCATAAATCATCGTGCCTATAGCGCCGTCGCCGACGAGAAGATGCTGGCGGAGATGTTCGAGAAAAGGTTGCATTCTGGTTGCTGGTTGCTCTTACTCTCACTCTTACCCCTACTCTTACTCTCACTCGCTGTAAACAATCTTCAAAAACGAAAATGAGTAAGAGTAAGAGTATGAGTAGGAGCAGGAACTGGAGTATCGATTTCATCCAATGGGTTTAATCTGTTCCCGAAATAATGAATCGTGTTGCGCCTGCTTCCACCAACTCTGCCATTGGCTGAGGACACGGCGGTTGGATCTTTCGGTGGCGAGGTTGAACACGGAATGCCGCAGCTCCCCAAAATTTTTTCCGGTTAATTGATACAAAGCCCGGATGATGCGGGCTTGTACTTCAGTGCTGCTAAACTCCTTTTCCAGCGCGTCGATTAAAATCTGCACCATGTCGTGATGCTTGGTAGCCACCACGTAATCCAATAACAATTGCAAATCGGCTTGATCCAAATTATACACGTGCCAATCTTGCAGCCAATTGCCCAGCATGGGCAAGAGCCATTTATCGCCCAAAATCGTCGTCACGTCGAAAATGTTACGCAACGCCTGTCCGGAATGGTGGCGCTTGGCGTGCTCCAGAATAACCGGGATCGCCAGCGTGTCGCTGATGCGGGCCAGGCCGAGCATGGCTTCGCGTTGCACGAATACATCTTCATTGGCGCCATATCGCAGCTTCGCAGCCAAAACCGGAATGGCGCGGGCAAAATCCCCTTCCGCTGGTACCGCAATTCGGCCCAGGGCTTCCGCCGCTTCGGCCCGCAAAAAAGCTTCGCGCTCGTCTTGCAGCGTGTTCATTAAAAACTCGAGCGCGATTTTGCTGCGCAGATAGCCGAGCGCCCGCAAGGCTTGCGGGTTTTTGCTCTTTTCCACCAGTGCGATCAAAGCCGGAGCCGCGCGCGTGTCGCCAAGCGCCGCGAGCGCATCGCAAACCATGTTTTGAATCCGCACGTCGTGTACGCGCAGCAGTTCTTGCAAAGCCTCCAACGCCGCCGGGTGGCGGCTGCGGCCTACGGCGTAAATGAAATGGCTCTGATTGAGATAAGAGGGCTGCCGGCTGCGCGCCACCAGGCCGGCAAAATCGATAAACGCCGCCTGGTTCCGCTCAAAAAGAATATATTGGTCAAATGCCAGTTTTCGGCCCACCGCCGTATGCTCATGGTAAAGCGCCTGAATTTGGTGAATTGCAATAGCGTCTTGAATCTGAAAGGTCAACGTGAGCCGGCGTTTTTCCAAAGGCGCCAACGGCACGGTCTCGGCAAAAAAGAATTTGGGAATATGCATCCCATTGCTGCTCGCCGGCAAAGCCAGAGAGTCGAGGCGCAAGCTGACTTGCACCGGTTCTTCCGGCGGTTTGGGATCGCTTAATTCAACGAGCTGCAGTTCCCGGACCTGCAAGGCGTGCTGCTCACGTTGATTGCCGATGTCGAAAACGATCTCAAAATGCTCGCGGGAAATTTTATTCACCGCCACCGGCTCCCAATACAACGCCGGCAATTGCCACCTCTGCAAAGTCTCGTTACTAAATGCTGCGGCAGCATAAATTCCAAGAATCAACAATACGGCGCAAACGGCGCGATGAAGCAAGCTGTAGCGGCGCAGCCGTCGACCCAACCAGGTCTCCGGCATCCGTGCAAAGAGATGATAAAGCAAAAACACCGCGACCGCTCCGCAGCCGAACCAAAATAAAACCAGCTTGGTCCAGTTCATCGCATGTTGCGCGCTGGCGTACAAAACGTAAGCAACGATGGCCAGGCCGAGAAACAAGAAGATGTTGAAGAGAAAAACGAAGGTCCTTTTCATTGAGATTTGCGCCCTAATGCCACGAAAAATATCTGCCCGTAACTTTTCTAACATTCCCGCGCCCATCCGCTTCAGCCCGCGCCTCCACCGGAACCACCGGCGCCACCGCCGCCTCCCCCTGCAGCTCCGCCGCCGGCTCCGCTTGCGGAACTCAAGGCCGAGCCGCTAACATCAACCATGGCCGCCATGGCCGCGCTGAAGCCGGTTGCCGTATCGCCGCCGCTGCAAATAAACCATGGGAAAGCAATTGCGCCCGGCTGTTGATTGATAACATCAACCAAAGGTTTGATTTGCGCGCCGGAAAGATTCAAGGCCGTCGCGTAAACAAGCAGCCTGTCAACTTGTTGCCACGGCACACTTTGATTGTGAGGCGTTCGCGAAAATCGTTTGAGATAACGGCGAAAGGCGTGCAGGCGATCGAGCTTTTCCGCGGTTTCCCGATCGTGCCGCAAAATGACAAAAGAAAGCACGGCAAAAACAATCGAAACAATCAAGAACGGGGCAACTGTCTCCTCTCCCATGGCGAAAATCCCCAAAGCGTAGGTGGTGACAATAAGCAGCCAAGCGCTAAGGGTGATGAGGCTCGCACGAACCGAGGCGCTATCATATAGTTTCGGCTCGCCGGCTTGCAGTGCCACGGCTTTTCTCCATTTTTCAAAAAAGCGCCGGACTTGCGAGGACTGTTTCGTGATCTCCGCAAAACTAAGTTCATGGCGATTTTGCGCCAAATCGGCTCGCAAAAACTCCAGAAGCTGGCGTTCATACGGCAACAATTCGGACGACGCGAAACGAAGCTTGTCCTCGTCAAAGACAATTTCCCCCTCCCATTTGGTCGAAGAAAATCCCAGAAAACGCGAGACACTTTTCTCCTGACGCAATTGCAAAAATCCTCTCGCCGCCAGATCGAACAAAGTGGCGAGCAGCGCGCCGCCGCTCAACTGATGTGAGTTCAAAATATAGTTTGCCACGGCCGGCGGCATATCGGCGGGAATAGTCGCACTCATTGCCTCCTGCCGGCGCCGCAGGCTGCCACCGTAGCGTTGGTACATATAAAAAGAGAAAACAATCCCCGCCGCCAAGCCGAGCCATAACCACGAGACATATTTCTCACGATTAACGGCCTGCCATTTCTCATGCGTTGCAGCCTTTTCGCGTTTTTGATTCGCCGCCTCGGCCCATTGCGTTTCTTGCTGCAAAATTTCCGGCAAAGCGTCACGCTCATCCCGCAAAGTCGCCGCAGCCGCAGCGACAGCTTGTTTGGGGAAAACAACGCGCGCTTCAAAAAATTGGCGTCTTGGCAGGTGATTGATGGACAAAACAACTCCACCGCTCGGTTGAAGCGAAACTGCGCCGTGCAGCGGGCCATGTGCCCAAACACGAATTTCTTCTTGATTGATGTCCCTTGGGAGCTGAATATTGACATGTACTTTTTCGCTGGCGCGATCCCAACCGGCGCCAACGAATTTGTAGTAAAGCTCTCCCACATCGCGATGCACGCGCACCGCGCCGAGCACGCGAAAACGCAGCGTAAATTCGCGAATTTTACTCCTAGCGGCAGCGCGACCACCTGATTCGCGAAACTGCCAGCGTATGGAAATTTTCTTGCTTTCTTGCTCAACGAAAAAAGTTCCCGGCGTTCTCTCCGTGCTCGGTTGATAAGCCTCGCCGTCTTCGAGCACCTGCACGTGATCGACGCCGAGCAAGCCGTCAAGCGCGAGATCATAAAAAGCGTAGCTGAATTTACCCCAAAATTGATACGTGCGTTTTTCTTCAATCACCGTATAACCGGCGGAATCTACCTGTGCGGTGATTTCGACATTTTTGATCGCCCATCTTTTCTCTGCCAGAAGCGGTTGGACCGAGACGGCGATTACACCGAGAATTGCAATAAATTGCCGGAGCATAGTGATTTCATCATGAGTTTTGTTAATCAAAAAAACAGAAAAGTTTTGAAAGCTTTATGTTCCCAACTGCTGAATTAAGGCCAACTGATGTTTTATCCGCTGGCCTTAATTCAGCAGTTGGGAAATGCTTTTTCAACATTTTATTCTAAGAAAATCTCCCCTTTTCCCATGATCACCGCATCGCCGGCTACCTGCACCGTCTCGATATGGCCTTTCTGGCCATGGATCGTGATGTAGACGCGGCCGGGGCGCTGTATGAAATGGCCCTGCTCGTGGATCCATTCCACCGGCGCCTCACTATTGCCCGAGAACAAGCCGTAATAAACCAAATAAGCGCCCATCGCGCCCGAAGCGCTGCCAGTGACGGGATCTTCAAAATGATAATGGCCGCTGACAAATCGGCCGTGCGAGCGGCAGGTTTGGTCAAAACTTTCCAACGCAAAAACATACGCCATTTCCGTTTTCAGCGCGTCACACAACGAGCGCAGCGCCGGCAGGTTCGGCGCGATTTTTCGCAGCACGGCGAGATCGCGCACCGGCACCATCAGATGCGGCACGCCGGTCGAAACCACTTGCGGCCAAGCCTCTTCACCGAGCAAATCGCTCCCTGACAGGCCCAACGCCGCCGCCAATTCGCCGAGATCAGTGACGCGCGAGAGAAATTGGGGCGAGGCCTGGGTCATGCGCACCCGCTCGACGCGGCCGTGCGGGCAGATCAAATCCACCGGCAGCACGCCGACGCCAAGCTCGTGATGGATGCGCGTCACCGGCGGCTGCAAGCTGTAACGCTCGAGATGCGCCAGCAAATAATGCGTGCCCACCACCGGATGGCCGGCCAGCGGCAGCTCGTTAATGGGGGTAAAAATGCGGACGCGACATTCCGCCTGCGGTTGCTCGCTGGCGAGCACGAACGTCGTTTCGGAAAGGTTAAGCTCGCGCGCGATATTTTGCATCTCCACATCGGACAAACCTTCGGCCTCCGGAAAGACCGCCAGAGGATTGCCCCCGAAAGGTTCCGAGGTAAAAACATCCAGCCAATGGTAGGTATATTGACGCATAAACAGCTTCGAAGCCTCGTTTTGTGTTCACCGCAACAAGCCCAATGGACGCCAATTCGCCCCGCTGAGAAGAATGGCAAATATTAAGATAACGAAAAAACCTCGAGATTGCAAGTTTCTCGTTATGTTGCGAGAATGCCTGACGATAAAAGCTTTTAGCGTTCCAATACCTGGCGATAATAGCCCTCCCATTCCGGCATAATTTTTTCCATTGCAAATCGACGCGCGCGCTGCCGGCTGGCAGCGATGAAGCGGTGGAATTTGGCATGGTCACGCAGCAGCCCGATTGTGGCCTGCGTCATGGCGTTGATCTCACCGACCGGAAAGAGAAAACCGGTTTCGCCATGCACCACCACTTCCGGCACGCCGCCGGTGTGCGCGCCGATGACTGGCACGCCGCAGTTCATCGCTTCCAACGCCGCCAGGCCAAAACTTTCCTGCTCGCTCGGCAACAAAAAAATATCCGCGCAGCGCAACACTTCTTCAATAT
>JBOHQZ010000037.1:0-16874 GCA_050732275.1 bacterium | reverse complement strand
ATGAAGCGCTGGCTTTTTTCTTCTGCCAATGACGCCAGCAAAGCAGAAAACTCGTTGAGCAAGTCGCGGCCTGCCGGCGGCCGAATCAGATCGAGGCGAATCGGCTGCCGTGGCGACGAGTCATGAGACGAATCGATGATCTCGAAATCAACCCCGAACAATTTGGCCAGATGGCTCCTGGAATCCGCGAGCGTGGCCGAGGCGCAAACGAATTGCGGCGCCGCGGCGAGCAATTGCAAAATGTGCCGCAGCCGGCGAAACAGGAACGCGCTGTTTGAGCCAAAAACCCCCGTGTACGAATGCACTTCATCGACGACGATCAACGCGAGCTGCCGGAGAAAATCCCGCACCGGTTGGGCGCTGAGCTGCGTGAGCATCCACGCGTGCATCACATCCGGGGTCAAAATGAGAACGCGGCTGCGCTGCAAAATCTCCAGCCGCTCCGGCATGGGAACCCGCCCGTCGATGCGGCCAACAGTCGCGTCAAGCCCGGACTCTTGCAAGGCGGCAGCCCAGCGCTCCTCCTGCTCCTTGCCCAGCGCGCGCATTGGATACAGGGCGATGATTTTTGCGCCGGGCGAATTGCCGAGCGTCTCGATGCCGGCCGTAAAAAATGCCAGGCTTTTGCCGGAGGCCGTTCCGGTCGTGAGGCAAACATTTTTGGATTGCAGCGCCTGTTGAATCGCGAGCTTTTGATGCGCGTAGATGCCCGCCGGAAATTTTTTATGGAGAAAAGCTTGCGCCGCGGCGTTGAGAGGGAGATCATCAACAGGAACGAAACGGGCTGGCTTCGCAGGAAGGTGCTCGGTATGAACGATTTCCCACTTCGCATCTATGAGAAGCTCGGAGAGGTTCATGGGCAAGCCCTTGGAATATTTTTCAACAGCAAGAAGCCACTGGTCTTATTCTGAATATAGAAATTAATTTGCAAAAAAGCAAGGCCATCGTAATGCCTCGGTCATGGGGTAAACGCCCGGGCGGCAGCCTACTCCACCAATCTGAAGCATAACAGGCCATCCCTCACCTCAAATCAAAAACCAAGTGCGCTCCTCGTTTTTCTCTTGCCCACCGGCCATTTGCGCCTTTTGCCCGGTTGGAACTTTGCGCGATCCGCCCAAGTTAAAAATCTGATTTTCAATTTTCTTCGCGAAACGTATGTTTAACCCGCTTTATTCAGGCAGTACGTAAGAAGCTATTTTCGGTGAAAATTTTTTCTGCTTTTTTCCAGGTATCCAACTTGTAACACAAAGGCAAAACCAGCGCACCATTTGTTACGGAAAACAATTCTTCGAGCAGATTTCAAACCAGCTTGAGCAAGGTGGAAAATCATGGTGCGCAAAAACTTGTTTCGTCCTTTACCTTTCCTGTCTCTATTCTGTGCTTTTGAGCTTTTTCTTTTGATGCCTTTCGCTCAAGCGCAGGAGCCTCCCTCTTCCCATCGTCAGATCTCAGGAAAAATTATTGACGCGCAGTCTGGCAAGCCATTAGCCGGCGCCAATGTCAGCATCAGCGAATCTGCTATCGGCACAACCAGCGACACCAGCGGCGCGTTCGTGTTGCGGGTTCAGGTTGGCGGCCGGTTGTTGTTGGTTCAATACGTCGGCTATCAATCGGCGCGTATTAATTTGCACACCACCACTGCGGATACTTTTCTCATCATCAATTTGCTGCCGGAGCCAATCAAGCTCCCGGAGGTCAATGTCGAAGCCGCCGTTGACACGCCGGCTACCGGTAGCTTTCGAGTACGTGGGCAAGAGTTAAAAGATATTCCCAATCTTGCCGCCGACGCTTATGCTGCCATAAAAACGCTGCCGGCAGTTGCCTCTAATAATGAAATGACCAGCGCTTTCAACGTGCAAGGCGGCAGCCCGGAAGAAAATCTGATCTTGCTCGAAGGCGTTGAAATCAACCAGCCGCAGCGGATTCGCGCCGGCAATCAGGAAAGCATCAGCCCGATCAACCCCATGCTCGTGCAGGATCTCACGCTAACCGCCGGCGGCTTTCCGGCGCGTTATGGCGAGCGCCTCAGCTCCGTGCTGCTGGCGCGCTATCGGCAGCGCAGCGCCAGAAAATTGAGCGGCGCCGCCGAGCTTAGTTTGCTCAATGCCGGCCTCATGTTGGAAGGCCAACCCAACGAGCGGCTGCACTGGGCGGTGGCCTTGCGCGCGACAGACCGACGCTTGCTCGTGCAAACCCTGCAAACCGAAGGCGAATTTCAGCCGCGCGGATACGACGCGCAAGCCATTCTGCACTACCAAATCTCGCCGCGACACCGCGTTCAGCTTCTCGGCCTCAGCGGAGAAAATTTCTTTCGGTCCGAGCCAAAATCGCAAGGCCTGGTCTTCGGCTTTTTTCCTAATTTCAACTACCTCAACACCAATTTCCAGGGCCACGAGAATTTCACGCATCGTTTTACAATGCTCGCCTTGCAGATCACGCATCAGCTTGCGCCGAAAATTTCTTTGAGCCAAACCCTCGCGTGGCGTAAAAATTTCGAGCACGAAGACGTTGCCAAAGCGAGCACCACGCAACTCAACACGGCCACGATCAGCAACAGCCAAACTCGACGCAACGATCGGCTGCGCGATCACGCCGAGCTGTACCAGAATTTGTTGCAGTGGCAAGTCTCATCCGCGTTGGAGGTGGAAGGGGGCATGCGCTACGAGCAGCGCCGCTATGATGACACGCTCGATGAGATGGAGCAAATTGCGCCAGCGGTGGTTGATCCTTCGCCAACTGAATCCGGACACCGCTTCGAATATGCCGGCCAAAGCGCCTTGTTTATTCGCCAGCTTGCTGCCTTCAACAGTTACAATTTGCACCTCGGCAAACGCTTGCAGCTCGAAGCCGGTCTGCGCTGGAGTTATTATGAAAATTCATCTGAAAGCATCCTCCAGCCACGCTTGCGCTTGACGTTTCAAAAAAATGCGCGAACAACCATCAGCGCTTCGTGGGGCCATTATGCGCAACCAGCCGGCTATCACGAGATGCGCGCCGAGGGTTATTTGCTGCGAAAAGAGGTGGCTGCGCAGCGCGCCTCGCATTGGATAGCCGGCGTGCAACATCACAGCAACGCGGGCAGCGAGTGGCAGGTGCAGCTTTACTACAAAAAGATCGAGCCGTTCATTCCATATCGGATTGAGGATATTTTCATCCGCTTTCAGCCCGACCTCGAAGCGCGCGGTTCGGTGTATGGCGCAAGCTGGTATTGGCGCGGGCAAATGACGCAGCGGCTGACAAGCTGGATCACTTATTCTTATATGAACGGGAGACAAACCATCAAAGGCGAGGGCGGCAGCCGTTTGCCCACAGACCAGCGCCACACGTTTGCTTTTGTCATGCAAGATGCGATGCCGGAATGGCCACGCTCGCGGGCGCATATTCGCCTGCTCTTTGGCAGCGGCTATCCGTTTACGGCGGCCTATTTAAAAGCCGATCCCGCCGGCGCCGGGCGCACGCTCGTCACCGCGCCGCGCAACTCCCTCAAGCTCGGCCTCTATCGCCGCATCGATATTGGCATGAGCTACACGCTCACGATTTCGCCAAAGCTCGAAGCCAGAATAAACCTCGAAGTTTTCAACGTGATGAATTACACCAACCATCTCGCCTACGCCGCCTTTCCGGACGCTTCCGGCGCCGTGCATTACGCGCCGGTAAATCTGAGCCGGCGGCTGTTCAATGGCAAAGTGAGTGTGCAGTTTTAATTTTGATATCGCGAAGCAGTAATGCCTTAGTGCTACAACGTTAAGTTGAAAATTGAGAGTTTTCATTTCACAGCTTGAAAAGTCCCGAAGGGACGAAGCGATCGTAGCCCCGCGATTGATCGCGGGGAATGAAGACGAATATTCTCAACAGTCCCGAAAGGGACGATCGAAAAGGGCGACATCCGCTCGCTTATTTCGCCCCTTTCGGGGCTATTACAAAGATCGCGCAATTCTTTATCCCAGAGCGTTGCTCTGGGCTGCGTTATTTCTCCCCCTCGGGGAGAATGGCCTGTTTGCGCCGATCATCAACAGGCAAAAAGTTAGTGACATTAATCTTCCAGACTGCAGACAAGATGTCTGCGCTACCCCGTCACTGAAGGAGCCCGCGAACCTCCACTTCAAACTTGACTTTTCTCCGAAAGTTGTGTAGCTTGTAGTGAAACTTTTTAAAGCTCAGCAAACCAATTTTCACATTTTTATTTTGGGAGGATTTCGATGTCCGCCACCAATCTCCAGCTCCGTGATCCCGACAAACTCCTTGCCGAAGCTCGCCCGAAAATTCATCAACGGATCATGGCTGCGATCAAAAAACTGGGACCGCGGCTGCAACAAGACGGCGCGCCGGCGATCATGGGCTTGCTTCTCGGCGGCATCATCGCGCCGTTAGCAGCCATCGACGCGCCGCAAGGTGGAGTGGCGCAAATCATCACCCAAATCATCAGCGGCGTTGGTGGCAATCTGCTCGCCGGCTTCATCCAAAAATTTTATGACGCCGGCAGCGAGGCCGAGAAACAAGCCGTTCTCGCCGAGATCATCCAACTGCTGCAAGCCGAATCCGAAAAGAGCGCGCAAATTTTATCCGCCTTGCAAGAGCTGATCACACGCGTCGATGCAATCGCCGCGGTGCGCGAAGCCGCGGGCGCTGTCGAAGCTGCGCGCCTGGAGCAGCAATTCATTTGGCTGCGGCCGATTCCGGCGGACATCGTCGAGCACCGCCGCTTTGCCGGCGAGGTGCGAAAACTGCTTATCCTGCAAGGCGCACAAGTCCAAGACGGCTTTGCCTTGGGCGACGAGCACCGCGCCGATTTTCTCGTCACCGACCGGCTGCGCGGCCGCCCGGTGCGCACCGTCGTGCAATGCGTCAGCACCAAACAAGGCCGCGCCGACGAAGCCATGCTCGATGCCTTTCTCCGGCGCTTGGACAAAGCGCAGCGCGACCAGCGCCTCGACTTCGGCACCATCATCAGCGACGCCGGCTTGGCGCCGGGCGCGCAGAAATTGGCGGAAGATTACGGCTGGGAAGTCCGGCGGTATGACGACCTGCTCGCCGAGCTGATGGATTTTTCCATTTATCTCGGCAAGCTGGATAGGAGCTTCACGCAAGCGCGTCCGGGCAGCGATTTGCCGGCGCTGCAAAAATATTACGTAAACCCAAAAGCCGGCACCGAGCGCACGGTTGAAGCAACTGCGGCCTTCGATCTTTTGTCGCACGCGCAGAATTGGATCGATCGGCCCGGCCGCGTGCCGCCGCTCATGGTGCTCGGCGAATACGGCACCGGCAAAACCACCTTCAGCCGCATGCTCGCCTACGAGCTGGCGCAACAATACCGGCAAGCCAAAGATCGATCCGCCGCCGGCAATCCGGCCGGCGCCGCGGCCCGCCCGCGTTTGCCGTTGTTGATCAATTTGCTCGACTTTGCCGAAACCCCCAAGCTCGAAGCGCTGATCACGTTTTTTCTTTCGCATCACTGCCAGGTGGCGCAGCCGAGCTTCGAGCTCTTTCAGGCGCTCAACGCCGCCGGGCTATTCGTGCTCATTCTCGACGGCTTCGACGAGATGGCGGTGCGGGTGGACGAAGCCACCGTGGAAAAACATTTGCGCCACCTCGAGCTGTTGGCGGCGCCGGAAGCCAGCCGCGTTCTCGTCACCAGCCGGCCGGAGTTTTTTGTGAAGCCGGAGCAGCTCGAACACGCCTTGCAGCCCGGCCGGAAACGCGCCATTTACGGCCGGCGCACGGATTACGAAACCGTGTGGCTGCAATTATGGGATGACGGCCAGGTGCAGGAATTCCTCAACCGGCTCGTGCCGCTGCTGCCCAATCGCATCGGCGACGGGAAAGCGTATTACGAGCGCATTCAGGCGATTCCCGGTTTTCGGCAAGACCTCGACCGCCGGGCCGTGCTGCTGGAAATGATCGCGCAAACCCTGCCGCTCTTCGACGCGCGCACGCCGGTCACGCGGCCCAATTTGTATGAACAATATTTGCAAGGCGAGCTGAGGCGCCAGCAGCACCAAAAGGGGCGCACCTTGCTGCTGAACGACGAGGCCCGTTTTCAATTGCTGCAAAAACTGGCGGCAGATTCCTACCGCGCCGAGGGCACCGGCATCAACTACGCTGCGGCCGAAGCGCTGGTGAAGCCGGCCTTGCCGGAGGAGGAAAAAACTTCGGCGGCAAAAATCGAGCATCACACCCGCGAGTTCTTGGGCTGCTCGTTTTTGCGCCACGGCCCCGGCGATCTTTACGTTTTTTCGCACCGCTCGTTTCGCGGCTATTTTGCCGCCAAGGCCGTCGTGCCGCGCTTGCTCGACCCCGCCTTGCGGGGCGCCAAACCGCAGCCGCTCGAGCAAGATGCCATCGATTTCATTGCCGAAATGATGCTGGAAACCTGTTCCACGCATTGGTATCGGCAGCAAGTTGAAGCCGCGCTCAAAAAAGCCGGTTTACCCGATTGGATCAAAAAGACCAAAGACGGCCGCTATATTTCAAAATTGCCGAGCGGTTTGGAAGTGGAAATGATGTATGTTCCGGCCGGGCCGTTTGTGCTCGGCGCTGAAGGCTATTTGCAGCCACAAATTGCTGTGCTCGAAAAAGGTTTTTGGATCGACAAAACGCCGGTGACCAACGAGCAATACCAACATTTTCTCAAAGCCAATCCGAAACATCGCAGCCCGAATATGAAGGAAGATCGGGCCAAGCCGTACAATTGGAAAGGCCGCGATTTTCCCAAGGACGCAGAAAAACACCCGGTGGTGCTGGTGAGCTGGGATGACGCGCAGGCCTTCTGCAAATGGACGGAAAAAGCTTTGCCCACCGAGCAACAATGGGAAAAATCGGCGCGCGGCGTCGATGGCCGCCGTTGGCCGTGGGGCAATGAATGGGATCGTGAGAAATGCAACAGTGATGAATATTGGGAAGGGCGACAACCGCCGAAGAACAACTTGCAAACTACGGAAGTGGGGCAATTCAAAATCGAATCGCCTTACGGCTGTGTTGACAGCGCCGGCAATGTTTGGGAATGGTGTGAGGATTTTTACGATGAACAAAAGTCCACGCGCGTGTTGCGGGGTGGCGCGTGGTGCAATCCTCCAGACCTCTTGGCGTGCGCCTTTCGCCTCAGCCACGATGCTGACAACCGCCTCTATGTTGTCGGTTTTCGGTGCGCCAGAACTTAGTACACTTTGCACTTTTCTCTTTTACCCTTTACACTCTTTTGTTTTTGATGCCTTTGGCAAAAATCCCGCCGTGCGGGATTTTTGCCTCGAAAATTTTTTTGAAAATTTGAAACTCTTTTATCAAAAAGCAGTATACAAAATCGTTTGACGGGCAAGTGCTAATTAGCGCGTGTTGCGGGGTGGCGCGTGGAACAATAATCCAAACAACGTGGCGTGCGCCTATCGCAACAACAACGATGCTGACAACCGCAACAATAATGTCGGTTTTCGGTGCGCCAAAACACCCTTCAGAAAAACAAAAAGCAAAAGGCAAAAAGCAAATTTAGCCAGGCCCGTTTTCCCGGAATCCGGCGGCTCACGGGTTGCCGGAGCGAGGAGTAATGGGTGTTCATAGCGCTTGTCCGGCGTCACGCTCCAGCGTGGCCAAAAATAAAATAGCCCGGCCGCGGCATTTTTGTTGGTAGTCGCGCCTTTAGGCGTTCGCAGTTTCGCGCCTTTCACTCCCGTCAAATTCATATAAGTCCTTCAGCCTCTCCATTACCCAACCATCGGCTCCTGAAGGAGCTACTACGAACTGATTCTCTCCCCATCTTTTTCCTTGCCTGCCTGCCAAAGAAGTGTTATCTTAATACAATCATCAACTCCTTGACGAAGCAGGGAATGTAAATTTTAAATTTTCAATTGAAAATTTAAAATCGGAGAACCTCATGAAAATCGAAAACGTTGTTTTTCTCAGCGGCATGCGCACGGCGTTCGGCGCGTTTGGCGGCGCGCTGCGCGATATTTCCGCCACCGATCTTGGCGTGCAGGCGGCGAAAGCAGCCATTGCCAAAGCCGGCATCAAACCCGAAGACATCAATCACGTTGTCTTTGGCAATGTTTTGCAAACCTCGACCGATGCCGTTTACCTCGCCCGGCACGTGGGCTTGAAAGCTGGCGTACCCATGCCGGTGCCGGCAGTGACGGTGAATCGTTTATGCGGCTCCGGTTTTGAAGCGATTGTGCAAGGCGCAAGATTGCTGCTGATGAACGAAGCGGATTTCGTGCTCGTGGGCGGCACCGAGAGTATGAGCCAGGCGCCGCATATTATTCGCGGCGCGCGTTGGGGCTTGCGACTCAACTCCGGCAAATTGGAAGACTATCTTTGGGAAGCGCTACTCGATACCAACTGCGGCCTCACGATGGCGCAGACCGCGGAAAATCTCGCGGAGAAATACGGCGTGACACGTGCGGCGACTGATGAGTATGCTTACATGAGCCAAATGCGCACCAAAGCGGCGTGGGAAAGCGGCAAGCTCGCCGAAGAAGTCACGCCTATCGATCTCGGCAAAAAAGGCCAATTCGCTCGTGACGAACATCCGCGTCCGGATACGACACTCGATGGCCTCGCCAAGCTGACACCGTATTTCAAGAAAGACGGCGCGATCACTGCCGGCAATGCGAGCGGCATTGTGGATGGTGCGGCAGCGATGGTCATGACCACCGCGGACGTTATGAACAGGCGCGGACTGAAAGCGATTGGCCGGCTGGTAAATTGGGGATTTGCAGGAGTAGAACCAAGCATCATGGGCATCGGTCCGGCGCCGGCGAGCCGCAACGCTTTGCAACGCGCGAATATGAAGCTCGAGCAAATGGATTTGGTGGAAGTCAACGAGGCGTTTGCGCCACAATATCTCGCGGTGGAAAAGGAGCTTGGCCTCGACCGCCACCGCACCAACGTCAACGGCGGCGCCATTGCCATCGGCCATCCATTGGCGGCGAGCGGCACGCGCTTGACGCTGACGGTTTTGCACGAGCTGCGCCGGCGCAAAGCGAAATACGGCCTGGCCACAGCCTGCATCGGCGGCGGCCAGGGCGCGACGGTGATTGTGGAAGCGATGTGATGTCATTTTACGTTTCAAGATCATTTCAATGTGTGAAAGAGGAGATCGAAGCAATGACTGAAAAAGAACTACGCGCCATCGTCTTGGAAGTTATTCAAGAGGTGCTACTCGCCGAGATCACGGCGCTGCGCGCTGATGTGCGCGAGCTGCGCAAATACTCGCGTGAAAGTCTGGAACAGGTGCGCGCTATGCGCCAGGAGTTTAGTGAAAGCATGGAGCACCTCAATCAGCAGCTCAAACGGATCACCAAAATGATGGACGAGAGATTGCCCGAAGACGAAGCGGAAAAACCGTGGTCGGCCGATAATTGGAAAGTAAGCGCCGGCTCCGGCACGCCGCCTCACTTTGAACGCGAGCTTTCTTACGCCGCGATGCAAACGCGCTTGAGCCAAATGGAGTATCGTCTCGGCATTCTCGAAAAGGCGCTGCAGCGGAACTGACGCAGCAGGAATGGCGGCTTGGTGGAGTATTGGATTTTTGGAAATTTCACGGCTTGAGAAGGAGAAACATGGCAATTAAAACTGTTGGCGTTGTCGGCTGCGGATTGATGGGGTCGGGTATCGTACAAGTTTGCGCGCAATCCGGCTATAAAACCATCGCGCGCGAAGTCAATGACGAATTGCTCAAAAAAGGCTTGAGCAAAATCGACGGTTTTCTCGCCAAAAGCGTGGAGAAAGGCAAGATGACCGCCGAGCAAAAAGCCGCAACGATGGCGAATATTTCCGGCACCACCAAACTGGCCGATCTGAAGAGCTGCGATCTCGTTATCGAAGCCGCCATCGAAAATATCGAGCTCAAAAAAGAAATTTTTGCCGAGCTTGATGCCGCCTGTCCGGCCGCAACTATTTTTGCCAGCAACACCTCGTCGCTGACCATCACCGAAATGGCGGCAGCCACCAAACGCGGCGACCGTTTTGTCGGCCTGCATTTCTTCAATCCCGTGCCGCTTATGAAGCTGGTCGAAGTGGTGCGCACCATTGCCACCAGCCAACAAACGTTCGACGCGGCGTTTGCCTTTGCCAAATCACTCGGCAAGGAACCTATTAATTGCAAGGATAATTCGGGATTCGTGGTGAACTTGCTGCTGGTGCCCTATCTGCTCGACGCCATCCGCGCCGTCGAGAACAAAGCTGCCTCTATTGAAGACATCGACAAGGGCATGACGCTCGGCTGCGGCCACCCGATGGGGCCGTTGACGCTGCTGGATTTCGTCGGCATCGACACGACGTATTTCATCGCCGAGATCATGTTCAAGGAATATCGCGAGGCCAAATACGCGCCGCCGCCACTGCTGCGCAAAATGGTGCTGGCCGGCTATCACGGCAAGAAGAGCGGCAAGGGCTTTTATGATTACTCCGGCGAGAAGCCGAGGGTGATGGATTTGGGAATCTAAATTGAACACGAAAGGGGAAGGGAGATGGCTCGTGAGGTTCAATTCGTTAACAAACTCAGTCCGACAGATCGGTATCGCCATTGGCATCGCGCCGAGAAAGGGCGAATTTTAAAATTTACCATTCAATACGAAACTCTGATTGGTGAGAAATGGTATCCAGTGTTGCGTCATGATACGGCGCATGGTTTTGTGCATAAAGACCTTATGCATCCTGGCAAACGGCAGGAAAAAATCTTCATCAAAGTAAAAGATTTCAATTCAGGATTGACCCGTGCCGAAGAAGATCTCCAAGAGAACTGGAAGACTTACAAAGAATTATTTTTGAAGGAGAGGCAACGACATGAAAACAAAATCGAATGACCTGGAGTTTAGAAGTTTAGTTCTGAGCCAAGAGTTTAGCCGGTATGTCCTCGAACACCCGCGTTTCGCGGAACGAATCCCATATGGCGCGGAAGTAGTGCTATTGCCAACTTATGATCGCGAGTTGCGTGCCTACAATCTCCGCAATGCCGCTATCAACAACGAACCCGGCCTTCCAATCGTTTATATCGAGATTGAACGCTTGCGTCCACGACGTTCTTTGATCGTAAAACCAAAGCTGAAAAATGCAACAGCTTTTTCAGTTAATGGAAAGCTGCAACGGCGCCCCAAAGCGGAATTAGTGAATGCCTGACTCCATCCGCCTCGCCCTCGCGCAAATGGCCGTCACTGAAAATTTCGCGGCCAATCAACAGAAAGCCCTCAATTGGGTCAAACAAGCGGCAAACGAGGACGCACAAATTATCTGTTTCACCGAGCTGGGCTTGCTGCCCTTTTTTCCGCAATACCGTGCCGAGAAAAAATTTTTCCAATGGGCGGAAGCCATCGATGGGCCAACGGTGAAGAAATTCGCTGAAGCTGCCGTATCTGAAAATATTCATATCTTGCTGAACATCTTCGAGCGTGCCGGTGCGGGAGAATATTACGATTCGACGGTTTTATTGAAAGCCACCGGCGGCCCGGCTCTCGGCCCGGTGCGAATGATGCACACCGCCGAAGAGCCTGGCTTCAACGAAAAGTTTTATTACTGGTCCGGCAACACGCCGCCGCAAGTTTTCGAACTCAACGGCGTCAAAATCGGCGTGGCGATTTGTTACGACCGGCACTTTCCGGAATACACGCGGCAACTGGTTCTGCAAGGCGCGGAGATTATCTTCACGCCGTTTGCCGGACTCGTCAACGATCCGATGAAAATGTACGAGATCGAGATGCAAGGCTTGGCGTTTCAAAATCAAGTGTTCGTCGCCGCCGTCAATCGCGTCGGCAAAGAGCCGACGGTGGAATTTATCGGCGGCAGCTTCGTCGTCGATCCAGCCGGTGAAGTCATCGCTCGCGCGCTGCGCGGAGAAGAAAAATTATTACTGGTCGATTGCGCTCTGTCACGCATTGAGGAAATGCGGCAGGCGCGGCCGTTTTTGCGGGATCGGCGGCCGGAGGTTTATGAAAGTTGGCTGAAACAAAAATAACTTCTTCACAGCAAAATTATTTTTTCCAAAGTGAGGGAGTGGCAGAAAAAGTTTATCCGTTAAATCCGCTCAATCTGCTTACTACAGCGTTTTTCAATTGCGTGAGTAGGTTGTCATTCCGAGCGCCAGCGAGAAATCTGTTTGCAGGCAGATTCCTCGTCGCTACGCTCCTCGGAATGACATATCCATCTATTTAAAAAACGCCATACTTTTTAGTAAACGATTTGAGCAGATAAATAGAATTTAACGTGGAGCATCAAATGCCATTTCAAAACATTCTCTTCGAGACCAAAAACAAAATCGCCTATCTCACCCTCAACCGCCCTGACAAGCTCAATGCGCTGAATTGGCAAACCATGCAGGAATTGCAGCAAGCACTGGCTTCGGTGAAAGATGATCCCAATGTCGGTGGCGTGATTTTGACGGGAGCAGGGGAGAAAGCATTTGCGGCGGGCGCGGATATCGGCGAGCTGGCGAAACAAACGCCGGTGAGCGCGAAAGAGTTTTCGCTGCAGAGCCAAGAAATTTTACGCTTCGTTGAGCATTTTCCGAAGCCGATTATCGCGGCGGTGAATGGCTTCTGTCTCGGCGGCGGCAGCGAATTGGCGCTGGCTTGCCACATGCGTGTGGCCTCCGAGAAAGCCAAATTCGGGCAGCCGGAGGTGAATCTCGGCATTATGTGCGGCAACGGCGGCTCGCAGCGCTTGCCGCGGCTCATCGGCAAAGGCCGCGCGATTGAATTGCTCATCACCGGCAACATGATTGACGCGGCGGAAGCGTATCGCCTCGGCTGGGTGAATCACGTCACGCCGCCGGATCAGCTCATGGCGAAATGCGAAGAAATTTTACAAACCGTTTTCAAGAAAGGACCGATTGCCGTGAAGCTCACGCTCGAAGCGGTGATGCACGGTCTGGACATGACGCTCGAAGAAGGCGTGCAGCTCGAATCGAATCTCTTCGGCATGTGCTTCTCGACGGAGGATATGAAAGAAGGCACAAAAGCCTTTTTAGAAAAACGGCCAGCGAATTTTCAGGGGAAATAAATTCGAGCCCTCGATCTTATTTTTATGGACAAATAAACCAAAAGGATTTCATGATGATACAGTACATTTTGAGCGAATATTTAGATCGCGCAATGGCGCAAGCTGAATATGACAAACTGGAAGACAACACTTTCTCTGGCCGCATTCCCTCGTGCAAAGGTGTCATAGCGTTCGGAGCTACATTGCACGAATGCGAAGCCGAGCTTCGATCTACTTTAGAAGATTGGCTTCTGGTGGGTCTGAAGCTGGGACATGCGCTGCCGATCATTGACGGCATCGACCTGAACAAGGAGCCTGTGTATGAGTCGATGGACGCCGTGTAAGCGCAACGATTTTATTCGGCGCTTGCGCAAGCTCGGGTTTGAAGGACCGTTCTCCGGAACGCGCCATCAATTTATGGTGTATGAACAGCACCGGTTGACGATTCCATCGAACTCGGAATATTCCGTGCCACAGCTTCGAATGATGATCCGAGAAATCGAGCAAATTGTTGAGCGCCAAATTGCAAACGAAGAATGGAGCAACTTACAATAGAATCAAAGCTCATTGCTGACAAACGAGCTTAATGAGGTTTCAATCGAGATTATTAAGATTTCAACTCATGCGATGGACTTGCCAGACATTAAAAAGCTGATCGTCGCCAACAACCCGTGGTGGGAAAGCGGCGAGATTCCCTCGACACTGGCGCTGCCGTTTCGCCGGCCTTTGTTGATGCAACGGCTGATGAAATATCTTACCGTCGACAGTGTAATCGTTCTCAAAGGCGTGCGCCGCGCCGGCAAATCCACGCTAATGTTCCAAATGGCCCAGCAGTTGCTCGCCAACCGCGTTGCGCCTAGACAAATTATCTTTGTGGATTTTGAAGACCGGCGCCTGCGCCATGACGTGCATCAGATCATTGATGCACTTGACGAGCTTTATGGCGGCAAATTCCTCGAGCCACCGGTCAAGTATCTCTTTTTTGATGAAGTTCATCATATCGAACACTGGGAGTCCGCCGTCAAAGTCTACTATGACCGCAAAAGAGCGCTCAAGTTTATTGTCTCGGGGAGTTCTTCACCGCTTGTGCAGCGCGGCGCGGATGCCCTGATCGGCCGTTGTTTGGAAGAAAAAATTTTGCCTTTTTCTTTTCGCGATTTTCTGCTTTATCATCACGGCAGGAATGCATTAGGCGAAAATATTTATCAAATTGCAATAGAATTTTCCAACGGCGACAGCTTATTAACCGGCGCGCAAGTTTTGGCGCCGCAACTCGCCTCACTCAATACCATCCTTGCTTCTTACCTTCGGCAAGGCGGCTTTGCGCACGTTTTGGAGCAGACGGATGCTTTTCTGTTCAAAAAGCGTTTGCAGGAAGAAGTGGTTGAAAAAATCATCTATCGCGATCTGGCACAGCTTTACGGCATTGAGCAGCCCGAAGCGTTAGAAAGGCTCTTTTACTGTTTGGCCGGGCAAACTGCCGGTTTGCTCAACCACGAAAATCTTGCCAAGTTTCTTCAAATCAAGCAAAAAGATATCAAGGCGTATGTCAATTATCTGCAGCGAACGCAACTGATCAATTTAATCGCGCTTTATTCATCTTCAGCAGGGAAGTCGGTTCGCAACTTGCCCAAATGTCACCTTATCGATAGCGGATTGATGACGGCGTTCGGATTTTATGACGACGCCAAAGCCATCGAGGCCGCGGTCGCCCGGCATCTCTATAATGCCCGGCCTTTCTACTGGCGGGATCAATATGAAGTTGATTTTGTCGTTCAAATCGGCCCGCGCTTGTTGCCGATTGAAGTGAAATACCGCGAAAATATCGACGGCGAGGATTTGCGCGGCCTCGGTGTCTTTATGAGAACGTTTGGCGCAAAGGACGGCATTTTGGTGACGAAACATGAAGCCGGCCAAAAGCGCTTGGCCGAAGGCACGGTTTATCTCGTACCGGCGAGCGTGTTTTTGTTGAGCAACGGGGATTTGTTGTAGATTTTCAAATTCGTTTCTCTAAAAAACGGGCTCCGGTTTATTCGGTGTGAACTCCCGGATTTGGTGGAATTTTTCGGCAGTCAAATCACAGTTAGGCAGATCAACAATTTTAACGACATGTACATTAACGAAAGCTTGAGCGCCATGAATCGAGTCACAAAAACCATCGTTACGTGCATAATTTCTGCAATAGTAACGATTGCGACAGTTGTATTGATTCCCTCACAAAGAACAGCAACTGCTCAAGGAACTCACGCCGCAGCATCGTGCGGACGCTATCAACCGATATACGCTAATTCAGGTTCACCAAACAACAATCTTATGATCCTCGATACGGAAACGGGAGCCGTCTACGAAGAAGTTGATGAGGTAGGTTTTCTCGTTAACCAGTGGAGGAAGAAGATTGATCAAGTGCGTAATTAGGTTGAAATCATGTACTGCTCTACATTTTAACTAAGAGAGCAAATAATAAAACTATAGGGGGCAAAGGCTTGTGATCTGGCAAATCGACACCGAAGCAGCAATGGAAATCTTAAACGAACGCGACTTAATTTACGATTGGAACCTCCACAACGGCGCGTGGAAGCCGGGCAAGGCGATTGAGTTCGACGATGAGACACTGCGCGATGGGTTGCAATCGCCGTCGGTGACGGATCCGCCGATTGCGGACAAAATTCGCATTTTGCACTTCATGCACGAGCTTGGCATTCAGGCAGCCAATATCGGTTTGCCAGGGGCCGGGCCGCGCGCAAAAGCAGACGTCATGGCGCTGGCTAATGAAATCGTCCAAAACAAGCTGCGCATTTTTCCGAACTGCGCGGCGCGCACGCTGGAGACAGACATCACCCCGATTGCGGAAACTGCGCAAAAGGTCGGCATTCCCATCGAAGCGGCGACGTTCATCGGCTCCAGCCCGATTCGCCAATATGCCGAGGAGTGGAACATCGATTTTCTTTTGCGCACAGTGGAGAAGGCGGTCAAGTTCGTCGTTAAACAGGGGCTACCATCGATGTTCGTGACTGAAGACACGATCCGTTCGCATCCGAATGATATTCGGGCGTTGTATTCGACCGCGGTGAATTGCGGCGCCAAGCGTGTGGTTTGCTGCGATACGGTCGGTCACGCGACGCCGAGCGGTGTGAAGGCGCTCATTCGCTTCGTGAGCGACGTCGTACACGCCATTGATTCGGAAGTCAAAGTCGATTGGCACGGCCATAAAGATCGCGGGCTTTCAATTATCAACACGCTCTCAGCCATCGAGGCGGGTGCGGATCGCGTGCATGGCACAATGCTCGGTATCGGTGAACGGGTTGGCAACACGCCGTTGGATTTGCTCTTGGTGAATTGTAAGTTGCTCGGCTGGATCGACAACGATCTGACTTCTCTTAAAGCTTATTGTGGTTTGGTGTCGCGTGCGTGTGAGGTGCCGATTCCGCCAAATTATGCGGTGATGGGCCGCGATGCTTTTTGCACCGGTACCGGCGTGCATGCGGCGGCGATTGCAAAAGCGAGAAAGAAAGGCCAGGATTGGCTGGCCGATCGCGTTTATTCCGGTGTGCCGGCGAGCTGGTTCGGCCTGAACCAAAAAATCGAGATCGGCCACATGAGCGGCGAGTCGAATGTGATTTATTGGTTGAATGAACACGACTACGAGCCGAAGCGCGAATGGGTCGAGGCGATTTTCAGCAAAGCGAAAACGATGAACCGCAATCTAACAGATGGAGAGATTCGCGCCATTATTGACAAGACCAAGGCCTAACGCTGACGAGCCTAAAGAGGCAACCGCGAATGGGCGCGAATTAATGCGAATAAAAAACATTAGCGCTCATTGGCGGTGATTAGCGATTTAAAACGGAGTTAAAAACGGCTTGACGTCAAAACTCAAAATCTATTTTGCCGGGGCGATCAGTGCGGGAAGAGAG
>JBOHQZ010000036.1:0-16914 GCA_050732275.1 bacterium | reverse complement strand
GACGCTGGCGAGATTCGGCGTTTCGATTCCTTTGCTCGTGATGTGCCTTTCCGGCTTGGTGTACTTCGGCGTGGGAACTTTCATTGCGCTGCAACGGCCACAAATCAAAGCCGCGCGGCTGCTCGGTTTAGCGTTCCTGTTAGTCGGCTTCTTTATGATGGTGGCGATGATGCAGCGCGATGGCGCAACGAGCGATTTTACGATCACGCGCGGTTTTACCGTCTTGGCCGGTTTACTCTTGGGCATTGCCGCGTGGTTCCACAGCGACTACTATTTTCCCAAAGAGCGAACCGAGCGTTTAGCCAAGCACTGGCTCAGCGCGGTGCCATACCTGTTCGCGCTGATTTGCCTCGGCGTGGCGATCATCGCCGGTCGCGGCAAAGGTCAAGCGAGTTTTTTTCCGGCGGTGGTTTTGATGATGGTTTTGACCGTCACTTATACTGCCGTTCTCTATTTCATTTACCGCAAGCAAGATTCAGCAGAACGCAAGCGGATGAGCCAAATCATCAAGTGGACGGGCTTGACAGTTGGCGGCGCCGTTTTCGTTCTTGAAGTCGTGCTCGACGACACAAGAATCGGTTATATCGGCATTCTTCTCGTCTTCATCCCGCTGGCTTATTTGTATACGATTGGGCGCTATCGTTTGCTGGAAATGGATCTGCGGGTTCGCCGCAATGTCCAATTCACCATCGTTTCGCTAATATGGGTTCTCCTGGTGTTGGCGCTAGCATTAAAAATTTTTCTGGCCCTGCCGCAACTTAATCTTCCTCTTCCCAACGTGCGGTTGGCCGGCGGCTCGATTGAAGTTTTGGATTCGCCCATGCCTCCGGAGCAGCGGGTGTCTCTCGAAAAAGGCGTTTTGATTTTCATCGCTGCCGGCTTGAGCTTCGCTTTCTGGCAAATCATTCGGGTGGGGCAGCGGCTGATCGCGCAAAAATTTTATCGCGGCCAATTCGATTATCGCCGCGCCGCCAGCGAGCTGACCGATGTGATGGCCACCAAATTGAGCATGGCCGATCTCTCACGCGGCATCGTGCAGAAGCTGGCGGATTTGATGCAACTGCAGCGCGTCGGCGTGCTCTTTTTCCGCGAGCAGAAAGCCTGCTGTTGCCAGGAGGCTTACGGTTTTGACGGCAAAATTTGGGAAGAATTTTGCATGAGCTTCGATCGCAAGCTTGCCGAAGTGATCCAGCAATTCCGCAGCGAATCGCGCTTCAGCGTCGATTATTTGCCGCACGATATCAAAGAAAGTTTCCAGCGGCACGGCTTCCGCCACATCATCCCGATTCGCTTCAAAGAGAAACTCGTCGGCACCTTGCTCGTCGGCGACAAACGATCCGAGACGCCTTTTTACAGCGACGATCTGGCGTTTCTGGCGGCGGTGGCGAAACAAGCCTCGGTGGCGATTGAGAATGCGTTTTTGCACGAACAGCTTTCCGAACAGGAGCGTCTCAAGCACGAGCTGGCGATTGCACGCCGTATCCAACTGGCCTCGCTGCCGCAATCCACACCGAAAGTCGATGGACTCGACATTGCCGGCATCTCGATTCCGGCGATGGAAGTCGGCGGCGACTACTTCGATTATCTCAACGGCGTTCCCACCGCGATCACTGTCATCGTCGGCGACGTCAGCGGCAAAGGCACTTCCGCGGCGTTGTACATGTCTAAAGTGCAAGGCATCTTGCGCTCCCTGCACGGTTTCGGCCTTTCGCCGAAAGCGCTTTTCATTCGCGCCAATCAACTGCTCTGCCAGGACATGGAGAGAAAATCTTTCGTCACCTCGCTCGGGGGCGATTTTGACTCGGCGACGCGGCGTTTGGTTCTGGCGCGCGCCGGACATTTGCCGCTGTTTTATTATCACGCCGGAATGCAGCGTGTCGAGACCATCACGCCCAAAGGCTTGGGCCTCGGTTTGGACAATCACGGCGCCTTTGCCACCGAATTGGAAGAAAAGATCATTCAATATGAAACCGGCGATATTTTTCTCTTCGTCACCGACGGTGTCACCGAAGCGCAGGGCCGCAACGGCAGCGAATTTGGCGAGGAAAGCTTATTGAAGATTTTGGAAAACAACTCAACGCTCAGCGCCAATCTCATTCGCGACCGCGTCATCACCGCCGTCAAACAATTTGCCGGAGAAGCAATTCAACATGATGATCAGACAGTGGTGGTGGTGAAGGCCATGTGAAGCAATTGGTTGAGTTGTGTGCTGTTTTGAATTTGCAATTTGCATCAAAATTGCAAGGGAGCATTGATGAAAGCGACGACATATTTCACCACCAGTGTGATGGCTCGCCGTCCGTATTTGAAAACAGAATGGATCGAATATGTCATCAGCTCGCCCATGCAAAGACAAGAGCAGACCAATGGCCGCATTCGTCATTGGGCCTTTATTCCAGAACTCGGCAAATATCTGCGCGTGGTTACGGAGCCGGATGGAGAAACCGTGCATAATGCTTTTCCGGACCGCGGATTTAAACCATAATCGAGGAGAACACAAAGATGCTTTTCCAATATTTTCCGGACTCTGACATGCTTTATATCAAACTGGCTGCCAAAGTTAGCACGGAATCGGAAGAAGTTGCGCCTGGTATCGTTTTCGATTTCGATGAACACAATCGAGTCATTGGAATTGAAATTGAGGATGCCAGCACCTTGGTCGACCTTTCCCGTTTGGAGGTATCTGCTTTGCCGATTTCTGATTTGATTTGGAGCCAAAAAGCCTCTGCCGAGAATAAGGCTGCTTTGAAATCCGGCTGAAGAAGTAAATCGTTTTATCTGCTGGCAGCTTTATTGTTAGGCATGTTTTATTTATTGAATGTTGAAAGCGCATCATGTTATTATCACCCGAAGAAGCGCGTGTGTTTGGCTGCCTGATTGAGAAAAGCCAGGCCACGCCGGAATATTATCCGATGACGCTCAACGCCTTGGTTGCGGCGTGCAATCAGAAAACCAGCCGCGATCCGGTGATGGAATACACTTCCGAAGAAGTCGAAGTGGCGCTCGACGGCTTGAAAGAAAAAGGCCTCTGCGCCTTTGTCAGTGGCGGCGGCCGGGTCATGAAATACGCGCATCGCGGCGGCGAAAACGGCCTCGAGCTGTCACCGGCGCAATTGGCCGCATTGAGCATCCTGCTGCTGCGCGGCCCGCAAACCGTCGGCGAGATCAAAGGCCGCACGGAACGGCAATATGAATTCTCCACTCTTGAAGAAGTCGAGCAAATTCGTGAGAGCTTAATGAGCGCCGAGAAACACTTCGTCGAAAAAGTCCAACGCCGCGCCGGCCAAAAAGAAGATCGCTACCGGCATTTGTTTTTTACTTATCACGACGAAGCCGAAGAATCGCCAGAAGCTTCCGGCGCGCCATCGCTGCGGGATGAGATGGAAGCGATGAAGAGCAGAATTGCTACGCTTGAAGCGGAGATTGAAAAGATCAAGAAGGATTTGTATTAGTCATAATAATGAATTTCTACTCATCATCTTCCTCGCAGTGTGACAATTTCGATTTTCGGCGGCACGCGAAACCGCACCGGAAAAATACTCGTTCCTGTGCCAGTTGCCACGTATAAGTGTCGCCCACCTTCAACAATATGACCGGCCACAAAACGTTGTCCGTACCACGAGGGCACAATCGGCGCGCCGATGAGGGGAAAGCGAACTTGGCCGCCGTGTGTATGTCCCGCCAAAGTGACATTCACTCGTTCGGGAATTTGCGGAAAAATATCGGGATTGTGGGTAATGGCGATAACCGGATTGTCGTCACTCACGAATTGCATTGCGCTTATCACATCATGTTTACCCGTCCAAAAGTCACTCACACCAACGATCCAGATGGGGCCGCTTGACGTATTGACGGTCATGGCGGAATCGCTGAGAACGATGATGCCATTGTTTTGCAACGCTCGCGTCACCTGTGCTTCATCAACCCAGTAATCATGATTTCCGAGAACGGCTACAACTCCCAACGGCGCGCGCAAATTTGTGAGTTCTTGCGCAATAGGCTCGGGTGGCACAAATGTCCCGCCAACCACGCCGCGAATGACGAGATCGCCTAAAATGCAAACGAGATCGGGTTGCGCCGCATTGGTTTGCGCCACAATTTGTTTGAGCTTGGCAAGATCGTTATGCGGTGAGCCAATATGAATATCGGTGAGTATCGCAGCGCGGAGCGATGGCCGCGGCCACGGCACAATAATCGTTTCTTCATGCACGCGCAAGCTGGCAGGCTCCCACCAAAATGCCCAGAGGCCGAGCAAGATAACCGTTGTCGTTAAGACGATGAGTGAAATTTTAATCCATCGCATGTTGTTAAAATACCGCCCAACGGTTGTGTTTGCAGCGCGAAGTAATTTATTTCATTGATTCAGTACCCCAATTATCCAGCAATCCAACAATCCATTAGTCAAGTCAGCCTTCCATGAGCGAAATTGGCTCTTGACTTTTCCGCCATTGTTTTGTATACTCTCACCACTCACTTGGCAGCGGAGCCAATCTTGCCGATATTCCTAATTGAACCAGCATCTCACGAAAACTTCTGCTAGGACGATGACAAGCTCCCTCCGGGCGTAGCCTGCCGATGAAAGGGGCTTTTTTGTTTTCTATCCCCTTTAAAACGAAAAGATAGCACAAAAACCGAAAAAATCAAATTCACTGTCGTTATCAAATTTATGAAGGCAGCGGTTCGTGCGCCGACTTGGTTCGCTTTTTACCCATTTCCAGGAGGCAAAATGTCAAAGCTCAGAATTTTGCTATTCTTGTTTTCGTTCCCCGTTACAATATTTGGACAGCCTGCCAATGCTGACGACCCTCAGCGCAAGATTGATTATTGGCTCAAGCATCATCGCGTCGCAGCAGAGTCGGAAAAAAGATGTAAAATGGCTCAGGAAGTTTTTCAGAATCTTTTGGCGGTCGCGGATAAACCGATTGGGGTCTTGCCGAAACTCTACATTTTTTCCGACCTGAAATTTAGCAAACTGTGCGCGCTGCCGGACGGGTCGATTGTTTTGCCGGATAGTGTCATCATATTCTGCGCTCGCGACCCCAAGCAGGCTGAATCGCGCCTTGCCTTTGTGTTGGGGCACGAGCTCAAGCACGTCGTTCGCGGCGACTACGCGATTGAAGAAATCTTCAAATTCGATGCGACGATAAAACAATCTCCGGTAAATAAAATCCTTGAAACAGAAGCCGATGAATTTGGCATTCTCTACTCGTCATTGGCCGGCTATAATGTTCGCGCCATCATTTCACCGGCCAATAGTTTTATTTCGGATTATTATCGGGCCTTCGGAATCAACCCTGATGGAAACGTGATCAATAACTCCGTCAAGGATCGACAAAATGCCTTGAATCGGCGTTTGGGCGAGATCGTCGAGTATCTCGACCTGTTTGATTTTGGCGTGCGCCTCTATGCCATCGGCAAATACGATGTCGCCATCGAGCTTTTTGAAAAGTTCGTGAGCCATTACCCTTCGCGCGAGGTATTCAACAATCTTGGTCTGTGCTACTATCAAAAAGCCTTTGCATATTATGCAAAATGGAAGCACGCGCAGCGCGGCAAAGATCCCAATCTCGATTTTAGGGTATCCGCCCAAATCGATCCGCTCTCACGTTTTGAAAAGACTCGCCCCATGGCCGCCAACTAGCAACAGTTTTTCAAGGAAACCGTTGCCAAGGCCATCAAGAATTTTGAAGAAGCCAAAGCACGGGACGAAAAGTACGAAATCACACTGAACAATTTGGGTTGCGCTTATTTGTTGCAAGGCAAAATCGAGTATGCCATGGGCAACTTCAGAGAGACGATAGAACGCAACCCCTTTTGCAAGGAAGCGCAAAACGATCTCGGCGTGGCTTGCTATATTGCGGGCAAGCCGAGCGAAGCGGCCACGCATTTTCAGGCGGCGTACAGCCGCAGAGCCGATTTCCTCGAGCCGCTCTATAACCTGGGCCTGCTGAGCTGGCAAATAGGCCGTGATGACGAGGCGCGAGAATACTTCAAAAAATATCTCCAGTTGGATGGAACCTCGGTTTACGCCGAGGTCGCCAGGAATTATCTCGGAATGGCTGCGTCCAACAACTTGCCGTCGGCGACCAGCGGGAAAATTAATCGTCCGGCTCTTGCCGCAATTTCCGCGCTCGGCAAAGGCCGCTGGAATGAATTTGTGACTTCGACGGTGAAGATTTCGGTTTTTCACGCCGCCAGCCAGGACACCCAATTCTTTCAATGCCTATCCAAACCAGCCGGAGAGAAAATTTATATGCTGCTGACAACAAATAGTTTTCAGAGAGGCCTGGAAAGGGAAATCAGCATCAGCGCGCCGAGCAGTCTCGTAGACGCGAGGCTTCCCTATTCACACGCGATCAAGCCATCGACACAAGGGGCATTCTGGGTTTACGAAGACCTTGGGCTGGTTTTCGAAATGCGCAACCAAAAGGTACATAACTGGTACTGGTATGAGATAATGTAAAAGCAGAATTTGCAACGAAAAGGGAACCGCAACGAAAAAAAATCCGGACGAGTCGTAACCAAATAGAAAAGGCTTTTTGTATTCGGATTTCACGAATCGCCCGGATTAGAATTTGACAATTTGAATCCGGGCGATTCGGTAAATCCGGATACCACTAAAAAATCTTTGCTTTTGTGGAAGGGATATGGCAGGATGTTTGAATCGGATCAAGAAATAGCCAACGGCGTCCTGCGCCGGGATCCGGAAGCTTGGACGAAGTTTGTCGATCGCTGCGGTGCTCAGATTTATGATTGGGCCGGCAAATGGATTCGGCAAGACCTGCGATTTTCGCACTGGAAAAAGCCGCAAAGAGGTGAGCGCGAATATGACGGTGCCGTTCACGATGCTTTCCTTTGGATATTCGAGCAATTTTTAGTCAGAGACAAAAACGAAGATGAGGCGACCATCTCAAAGCTCGCGGCTTACGAGGAGGAAAAAGACGGCTCCTTGCAGGATTATCTCAACAAGCTGCTGCATTACAACGGCAATATGCGCACGGATTTTTTCCGCTGGCGTTTTGCCCACCGCACCTACTTGCCAGCCGTGATGCAAAAATGCTCTAAAGAAGAGCGCGCGGTGTTTGTTTTGCTGAGAGCGCAAATACCGCCGCAGCAAATCGCCGAGAATTTAAATCTTTCCTCCGAAACGATACAAGCCATTAAAAACAAGCTCAGCGCCAGGCTCTTTCATGACGCCAAATTGCCTAAAAAAATTCCAAACGGCGCCAAAGCAGAGCAGAAGGCGTATTCCCTGCTAACAAAACGAAATTCGGAAAATGAAGTCGCAGCAGATTTGAAGTTATCGCTTGCGGAAGTTGCAAAAATCAAAACGGCTCTTGTTGCGAAGCTTGTTCAAACCGGCAGTTTGCCGCGCGCGATCCGGAAGTGCGCGCCGGAAACGCAGAAGGCATTTGTCTTGTGGAAACTCCACCAGCCGGAAGAACGAATCGCCGAGGCGTTGGGGCTTTCGCGCGAAGAGCTGCAAGAGGCCAAAGACGACATTGCCATGCAGCTCTTCGCCGTCGGGGGAAAGGATGATTTGCTGGCCCGTCCCCAGGAAACCGAATTGAGTGATCTGCTCGTGGAGACCTTGCCGCAAACCTCGACCCTCGACGAAGACGAACAAGCTTTACTGAATCAAGCCGTCGCGCGTTTTGCCAAATCCCTGGAAGAACTTTCGCGCGAGCAGTTGCTGCTGCTCCAATTGTTTTACAACGAAGAACTGAGCGCCCAGGAAATCCTGGAGGACTACAAGCGCATCGAGATGAATTTGCCCGAGGTCGAGCTTAAGCCGAAGCCGAAATCGATTGCACAAACAACCTCAAGAGATGTTTACGCCACCATCACCAACATCAAAGCCCGCTTGTTGGAGTTATTTAAGCAAGCGTGTCAGGATTTGCCAGGGACGAATGTGACAAAAGATACGATTGAAACTTATTTGGATCAACTTGGAGTGTGATGCCGCCAATTTTCCATTGTAGGCTAACTTGACAATATTAAGTTGGCTTGAACAAAAGCAATGACAGAAAAATGTGTGGCAGAAAAATAGAGTTGGCATCATCAAAGCAATGCTCACTGTGGAAACAACTCCGTTGTGCGGGGTAAACATTTTTCTGCCCTCCATTTTTCTGTCATTTGAATGAAGGAATGCACATGAATACGAATAAGTTCATTGAAGAAGTCCTGGCTTTGTTGGGGGGAAATTACGCCAAGATGAGCCACGAAGAGCGGCTTGCGGCTTTGCGCCAGGATGCGGATTTGCGCCGTCGCTTCGCTTCCCATTTTATTTTCAAAGAGATGTTGAAAAAGTCGAATATTACGCCGGCAGTCAACGGCAGCTCGCATATTGATGACGAGAGGCTTGGCCTTTTCTTGTCCATTGGCCTCGATTCGAATGAAGCGGAAATGCTCAAAGCGCATATGCGTGAATGCTCGGTTTGTTTTCTTCGCATGGCGAGAATGCAAAAAGTGCTTCACGCTTATGCAAGCCAGCCGCTTGCGCAAGCCCCTGCAGATTTGGTTGGAAAGGCGAAGCAGCTCGTGGTCCCGCCAGTGGAGCTGGTGGCGAAGGCCAAACAATTAGCCGGTCGTCAAGCCACGGGGGTTGGGCAGCTCATTAAGCATGCGTGGGAAAAAGTCAAAGACGGTTTTGCCCAGCTTCCCAGCTTTGATCTTGGCGAAGTCAAAGCTTGGCTCGGCGCCCATCCGGTTTTGGGTTCCATTCCTGCCATTGCGGTTGCCGCCGTCGTGTTGTTGTTGCTGCTTTTGCCCAAACCGCCGGTGAAGAATTTTTCTCTTGATTACCAACTCGTGATTTCCACCTCCGGCCCGTTTGGATTTGTGAGCGAGACCGAAACGGTCAAATACGAAGGCATGGCCGTTGGCCTCAGCCAAGATCGCAATCATCTGATTTTCACTTGGCCAGAGATTCCGAACGCTTCGTTTTATGAGATTGCTTTGATTGCCGGTGAAGAGAAGAGCAAGATTACGCCTCATGGCGGGTTGTTGGAAACGAGTTACGCGTTCCCAAAGCAAAAGGTGACAGCGGGGGTGGAGTATATTTGGGAATTGAGTGGGAAGCTGACGGATGGAAGGTGGTTTGTGACAAGAGCCAAATTTGTTTGCCGAACGTAGCCCTACGATATAGGTTTCAAGCCAAAGGAATGCCGGGAACCTTGTCCCGAAGGGACATTTGATAGTAGCCCAGAAATTCCATTTCTGGGAATGAGTTGATACAACCCAATTTCCCAAGTCCCGCAAGGGACGAATGAAAAACAACGATTGTAATGTAGCTGACGCACCATTTTCATTCGTCCCTTCGGGACTCAGGGAATAATTTGATCGTTGTGTTCCCAGAGTTTAAACTCTGGGCTATTATCGCAAGTCCCTACGGGACAGAATTTCAACCAGCAAGGATGAGCGTGATTTTGGCGAACGCCAAATTTGTTTGCCGATCCGTTACAGAATGAATTCCGTAGTGAAAATTTTAAAATCGCTTCCGTTAAATAAAAGATAGAACCGGTTCAGAGTCGACTCTCGGTGTTCTCAGTTCAAACTCAATTATCGTAACCCAAGTGGCTGAACGGCAAATTGCCCAAATGGGTTTTGCCCCTTGCCCTCTTGCAACTTGCTCAGCCACTTGCAAACTTGAACAAGGAGTCAACCATGCGCTCGAAAACCAGAGCACTCGTTTACAAAGCTGCCGCCAGCTTTGCCTTGCCACATGCCTTTAGCCTTTCTGCCTTGCTGTTTGCCGTTTGCTTCTTTCTTTTTGCTTTTTCTCCCACCGCCGCCCAGCAAATTGCCTGGCAGCCGACCAATGGGCCTTATGGGGGCACTGTCAATGCTTTTGCCATCACTACGAGCGGAGACATTTTTGTGGGAATACCGGGTGGTGGGGTGTTCCACTCAACCGATAACGGTAACAGTTGGACGGAAGTCAACAATGGTTTGACGAATCTTAGCGTTCTGTCTTTGGCTATCAATTCGAGAGGGCATATTTTTGTGGGGACTTTAGGGGACGGAGTGTTTCGGTCAACGAATAATGGTGATAGTTGGACTGCGGTCAATGCCGGTTTGACAAAAACTGTGATCCTCGCTCTTGCCATCAATGCAAGTGGGGATATTTTTGCAGGGACTGGCGGGGTGTTTCGCTCCACGAATAACGGTGATAGTTGGACGCCGGTCAATACCGGTTTGACAAATGCGACTGTCTTCGCTCTTGCCATTAATTCGCGTGGATTTATTTTTGCGGGAACCTCTGGTGGTGTGTTTCGCTCCACGAATAATGGTGACAGTTGGACAGCGGTCAATACCGGTTTGACAAATACTTCTGTCAACGCCCTCGCTATCAACAATTCGAGTGAGCATATTTTTGCGGGGACTGATGGCGGCGGGGTGTTTCGGTCAACGAATAACGGTGATAGTTGGACGCCTGTTAATACCGGTTTGACAAATGCAACTGTCTTCGCTCTTGCCATCAATTCGAGTGGGCATATTTTTGCGGGGACTAATGGCGGCGGGGTGTTTCGGTCAACGAATAACGGCGATAATTGGACGCCAGTCAATAACGGTTTGACAAGCGGTCTTGTCTCTGCTCTTGCCATCAATGCGAGTGGGCATATTTTTGCGGGAACTCATGGTGGCGGGGTGTTTCGGTCAACGAATAATAGTGATAGCTGGGCCAATATCGGCGTGACAAAGACTCATGTCTTCGCTCTTGCCATCAATTCGAGTGGGCATATTTTTGTGGGGACTAATGGCAGCGGGGTGTTTCGGTCAACGGATAATGGTGTCAATTGGACGCCAGTCAATGTTGGGTTGACGAATCTTTTTGTCTGGTCTCTGACCATCAATGATTCGAGTGGGCATATTTTTACCGGAACTCAAGGCGGCGGGGTATTTCGGTCAACGGATAATGGTGTCAGTTGGACGCCAGTCAATGTTGGGTTGACGAATCTTTATGTCTGGTCTCTCTGGTCTCTGACCATCAATTCGAGTGGGCATATTTTTGCGGGAACTGCCGGCGGGGTGTTTCGGTCAACGAATAACGGTGATAGTTGGACGCCAGTCAATGTTGGGTTGACAAATACTGCTGTCAGGGCTTATGCCATCAATTCGAGTGGGCATATTTTTACCGGAACTCAAGGCGGCGGGGTGTTTCGGTCAACAGATAATGGTGTCAGTTGGACGCCAGTCAATGTTGGGTTGACGAATCTTGGTGTCTGGTCTCTGACCATCAATTCGAGTGGGCATATTTTTGCGGGAACTCAAGTCGGGGTGTTTCGCTCGACGAATAACGGCGATGGTTGGATGCCGGTCAATACCGGTTTGACAAATACTGTTGTCTACGCTCTTGCGATCAATGCGAGTGGGCATATTTTTGCGGGGACTTTTGATGGTGTGTTTCGCTCGAGGAATAACGGTGATAGTTGGACGGTGGTCAATACCGGTTTGACAGATCCTTTTGTCTTCGCTTTTGCTATCAATTCGAGTGGACATATTTTTGCGGGGATTCTCGGGGGCTTGGGCGGCGTCTACCGCACCGTCGAATCCACCGAACTTGTCGTATCGGTTCCCGATTTTGCTGCACCGCCACATGCGGAGGTTACGCGGTCTATTTCTGTGAACGATGCGTCCGAGATCGCTGGCCCTGAGTTCGATCTGTCGTTCAACACAAATCTGCTCTGGGTAAAAAATGTAACAACCACTTCGTTGACCGAGGGCTTTGCGCTGATACGGGACACGACCGGCGGCGTGCTCAAAATCAAATTGGCGCGCGCGACGCCCATTGCGAGCGGCAGCGGGCCGTTGGTGAATGTCACCTTCAAAGTCAATCCCACCGCGAACTTTGGCGATTCCACTATCATTAAGTTTGCGAAGGCCAATCTGTTTGACGGCAATGGTCGCACTATTCTGTCGCTCAACGACAGCGCGGTGTTTCGCGTCATCAAACCGGCGCAGCGCGGGGATGTCAATGCTAATGGCAAAGTCGATGTGCCGGATGCCATTCTGTGTTTGCGCATCGTTGTGGGTTTGCCGCTGCAAACTTATCCGGAAGGGCATATTACGCCGACGCCGTATGAGTTTTATACCGCCGATTGCAACGGCAACGGCGCGGTTGGGGTTGACGATGCTCTCTGTATCCTGCAGAAGTCGCTCGGCGGCGCTGCCATGTCCAAGCCCTTGGCGGTTAACGGCAGTTGTAATGTAACGCTGGCCTTTTCAAAAACCACGGTCCAAGCCGGTGAAGTCATTGAGGCCGCGATGATGGCAGCGTGTGATACGATGCCAGCCGGTGCAGAGATGACCCTCTCGCACGATCCTAACGCTTTCAATGTAGTAGAAATTGTGCCCGCCCAACCGGGTACGTTTCTCACTTGGAACCCGCAAGGACCGGGAAAAATCAAAGCCGCATTGCTCAATCTCAACGGCATTCTCGCACCGGACGGCAAGATGATGACCATCAAGCTCAAAGCTAACCGGAGCGGTGAGTTTGCAGCGCCTTTGACGCTGGAGGCGATTAAACTTTTTGACAAGAACGGCGATCCCCTCACCGGTGTTGAAGAGATCGCCACGCTGCCGACGAGCATTAGCCTGGCGCAAAATTATCCGAACCCCTTCAATCCTGAAACCAGCATCGCCTACCAGTTGCCCAAAGATGCGCACGTGAGTTTGCAAATCTACAATCTAACCGGTCAAGTGATAGCGACGTTGGTAAACGGCAAAAAACCAGTCGGCCATCACAACGCGTTGTGGAACGGTCGTGACGAGGCTGGTCGCCAATTGCCCAGCGGCGTCTATTTCTATCGCCTGCTCGTCAACAACGGTGAGTGGACGCAGGTGAAGAAGATGACGTTGCTGAAGTAAAGTCCGAGGTCGAAAGTCCGAAGTCCGAGGTCACTTGACCTGATGTGAAATAGGACTTGCTCTTAATCGTACTCATACTCTTACTCGCTGTGGAAAAAATCCAAAAGCGAGTAAGAGTATGAGAAAGAGTACGAGTATGAGAAGTATAAGAAAGAGCACGAGTGCAAATACGAGTTGGAGAACGTAATGAGAACATCAAGAACTCTTATCCTGACGCTCAATTTGTTCTGCTTCAGCTCCGTTTCTTCCTTCGCGCAAAATGGAAAACTGAGCTTCGGAGTGGATTACAACTCGAGTCCGGTCAAATATCAACCTTTGTATGCTTATCTGGGGAACGATCGGCATCTTGATTTCGATGGCGCCATTTCACCCCAAAATCTTCGCGGCCGGGTTGAGCTTGGTCTCAACAAAAATCTGACGGCGCGATTGACTGCCGGGCACGGCGGTATTCGGGAAAAACACTACGGATTCGATCCTCAAAATGATGCCGCAGGAACGATGGCCGTGATCAATTCCGAGGTGCAATTCACCGCTTCCGGCAATGCCGTTGAAATTGCGGTGTTGCACCGGCTGCCGTTTCGTTTCCGCTCGGATCCGTACCGTTGGATCAACCTGCATTTCGGCGCCGGGCTGGCGTATTATTTGTATCGCTTCGACGCCGAAGGTTTTTGGGAGTTGAAATTCTTTGCGCCGGAGCCAGGCGAGCATCACGATTTGATTTTTCCGAGCGCGAAGTATACCAGTCTTTCACAGTTTTTTGTCGCGGCAGTTGAGTTCCGGCCGGTTTCGTCCATTGCGGCCATGTTCGAAATGACAGTCACTGGCCCTTTCAATTGGAGCAAAATTTCCAAACCATCCCAATCCGGCACATTCGCAGGCGGCGTCGATGCCGGCGGCCTGAAACGATATAGAGAGAATATTTCTGTGGCGAATTTAGGATTTGCTGTTGGCATCACGTGGAGTCCGATTTGGAGAAACAGTAGAATGCAGCAATCATATCCGTAACACCCCGAAGGGGTCAAATGTGTTAGCTCAGGGTACAACCCTGAGACAAAGAAATACCGGATCGAAAGCCCTAAAAGGGCGAAATCGACGATGTTTGTTATTTTCACGGCGCCTAATATTCCGCCCCTTCAGGGCTAAAAATCATGATCAATGATCTTGTTCCCAGGGCGTTGCCCTGCGCTATCACATTTGTCCCCGTTGCGGACGCGATTTCGCTGTTACCCTGGGTTTGCGCCATGATTTTCAAATAAGGTTTCTCTTGACTTATTGCTCGCAAGTTGCTTTATTGTTTTTGACGATTCATTTTGACCGGAGGCAAGTATGATGGAGAAGGTAACCGGCTTTCCCCCATACAAAAGATTAGCGAGGGGTTTGCCCTTCGTGCTGGGTTTATGGGCTGGTGGCGCGCTTTGCTTTTTTAAGCCGGTGGCATCGCCGGCGAACGTCGGGGCCTCGAGCAGAATTTTGGCCTCCAATTCATCCGAAATCATCGTCGCCATTCCCGATACCTCCGCTTCTCCCAATCGCAAGCTCGATATTCCGATTATCGTCTCCGAGGCCAGCGGCATTGCCGGCGCGGAGATCAAAGTCACTTACGATTCCAAAATTCTGACGGCTTTGGATGTCAAGAAAACGGCGCTGACGGCGGATTTCGTTTTGGTTGATTCGCTCACGCCAGGCGAGATCAGAATCTTGTTGGCGCGGGCAACCGGACTGGCGGCGGGTGGCGGCGAATTCGTTGAGCTGACTTTTCAAGTGAACGCCACCGCGCTGAAAGGGGATACGACGACGCTGGCCTTGGCCACGCTCTTGCTTTATGACGAAAACACCAATCCCATTCCGGCCACGCGCGTGAACGGCTTGTTTACCGTCAGCTTTGCCGATCACTTTGACGACATCACGCCGTCGTTGGTCAATGTTTATTCCGGTGCGGTGGCTTGGGGTGATTATGACGGCGACGACGATTTGGACATCTTGCTGACCGGCAATCGCGGCGACACGTTGAATCCCTCGGCGTTTACCGGGATTTATCGCAACGACGGTTTGGCTAATGACGCGCTCATCCTCATCTCTACGCTACTGGCGCATGTTCTCAATGGCGCAGTCGCGTGGGGAGATTTTGACAACGATGGCGATTTGGATATCCTGTTGGCCGGCGATTCGAGCGGCGAGTTGATCACGAGAGTTTATCACAACGACAATGACAATTTCACGCCTGTCAACGCTGCGCTGGTTGGGGTGATGCAATGCGCTTTGGCCTGGGGCGACTATGACAACGACGGCGATTTGGACATTCTGTTGACCGGAAACACGCAATCCGGGCCGGTCGCCAAAATTTACCGCAATGATCGCGGGACTTTCGCCGACCTCAACGCGGCGCTGACGGCGGTTTCCGCCGGCGCGGTGGCGTGGGGAGATTACGACAATGACGGCGACTTGGATATTCTGCTGACCGGGTTATCGACTTCCGGACCAGTGTCAAAAATCTATCGCAATGATGACGCTAATTTTGTCGAGGCGACCGCGTCGCTCACGCCGGTTTGGACGAGTGCTGCCGCGTGGGGCGATTACGACGCTGACGGCGATCTCGATATTCTGTTGGCGGGCGATGCCGGCACGGGCTCGGTCGCAGAAATTTATCGCAACAACGGCGGAACTTTCGCGAAGGCGCCGGTGACGCTCATCGGCGTGCGGTTAAGCTCGGCGGCGTGGGGAGATTTTGACAACGACGGCGATCTTGATATTCTGTTGGCCGGCCGGACCGGCGCGAATGCCGTTACCAAAATCTATCGCAATAATGACGGGGAATTTGAAGACATCGAGGCGCCGCTCGAAAGCGTCTTTGGCGGCGCGGTGGCTTGGGGCGATCGCGACAACGACAAGGATTTGGATATCTTGCTGACCGGCTTATCGGATAAAGGCCAGGGCATCATGAAAGCCTACCGGAATCATCCTGGCCTATCGAATACGGCGCCCGCCGCGCCCGCCAACTTGGCTGCTTTGGCGCAAGACAACACGTTGACTTTGAGCTGGAATGAAGTTGTCGAATCTGCGCGCGAGCGGATGACTTATAATTTGCGCGTGGGAACAACGCCGGGCGGCGCTGAAATCGTTGCGCCGATGTCGAACGCGAGCAGCGGTTATCGCCAAATTCCGCAAATGGGCAACGTGAATCTCAACACCCGCTGGACGATCAAAAATTTGCCGCCTCGGAAATATTATTGGAGCGTGCAAGCCATCGACAATGCCTTCGTCGGTTCCGGATTTGCGGAGAGTGATTTCACCATTGAGCCAAGGAAAGCGCCGGAAGCAGTCTCCGTCGCGCCCAATCCTTTTACCCCCAATAACGATGGATTCAACGACGCCGTCAATTTTAGCTTTTCCGAAATGTTCACGCCGTCAGCGGAAGTTGTCATTTTCAACATCTCGGGCAAGCGGGTTCGACGCCTTTCCATTCCCAGCAGCGATGGTTGCAAATGGGATGGCGTCGACGACGATGGCCGCGCGCTCGAGCCGGGCGTCTACATTTATCTCATCCGGAGCAACGGCAAGCAGGTCGCTAACGGCACGGTTACGCTGATGCGGTGAACTGCTTGGATTGTTGGATAAGTGGATTGATGGATTTTTGGAGTTTTGGATCGTTGGATTGATGGATTTTTGGAGTTTTGGATCGTTGGATTGATGGGTCATTGGAGTGATGGAGTTCTGGACTGTTGGAAATGGTGGAATGACTACAATTAACGAGGGTAAAAAGTAAGGAGGTAGATCATGGAGGAATACACAAAATTTCGGAACAAAAATCGTGGGTACATGAAGCTCAGGGTTTGGCATAAGGCGATAGAATTGTATAAGCTCGTTTGCAGAATCGTATACAAAGACAATAAGATCGAGTTTAAACTGCGAGCGCAAATAGCGGATGCGGCGCAATCGGTTTCATCGAATATTTCCGTTGGAAATGTTGGATTCCAGAAATCCAATGATCCAACAATCCAGCGCTCTATAAACACACATGGGAGTTTGAAATGAATAAGTGGATAC